>NZ_JBFTML010000040.1:0-48238 GCF_056396925.1 Pseudomonas sp. 05N433
CCTGATACACCGCGTCGTCTGAATCGCCAGCAAGCCGGCTCCTACAGTGTTTTGTGGTGCTGCAAAGTCTGCATTTCACCGCGACAAATTGACCCGATAGACAAAAGGATCGGCTCTTGCCGTGCCTTTTGCGTCGCGCTCTGAGAAAATGCCCGCACTTTTTTTCCGGATGCCGACATGACTGCCCTGAAGAACGACCGTTTCCTTCGCGCCCTGCTCAAGCAACCCGTAGACGTCACCCCAGTGTGGATGATGCGTCAGGCCGGTCGCTACCTGCCGGAATACCGCGCCAGCCGTGCCAAGGCCGGTGACTTCATGAGCCTGTGCATGAACCCGGCGTTCGCTTGCGAAGTCACGATGCAACCGCTCGACCGCTATCCGCAACTGGACGCGGCGATCCTCTTCTCCGACATCCTGACCATCCCCGATGCCATGGGCCAGGGCCTGTACTTCGAGACCGGTGAAGGTCCACGCTTCAAGAAAGTCGTCAGCACCCTGGCTGACATCGAAGCCTTGCCGATTCCTGATCCACAGAAAGACCTCGGCTACGTCATGGACGCAGTCAGCACCATCCGCCGCGAACTGAACGGCCGTGTGCCGCTGATCGGTTTTTCCGGCAGCCCATGGACCCTGGCCACCTACATGGTTGAAGGCGGTTCGTCGAAAGACTTCCGCAAGACCAAGGCCATGCTCTACGACAACCCGCAAGCCATGCACCTGCTGCTGGACAAGCTTGCGCAGTCGGTCACCTCGTACCTCAATGGCCAGATCCTGGCCGGCGCACAAGCAGTGCAGATCTTCGACACCTGGGGCGGAAATCTCTCGGCGGCGGCGTACCAGGAATTCTCCCTGGCCTACATGCGCAAAATCGTCAGCGGCCTGATCCGCGAACATGAAGGCCGCAAAGTGCCGGTCATCCTGTTCACCAAGAATGGCGGCCTGTGGCTGGAAAGCATCGCCGACGCCGGCGCTGATGCGCTGGGCCTGGACTGGACTTGCGACATCGGTGAGGCCCGTCAACGCGTCGGCAACAAAGTCGCCCTGCAAGGCAACATGGACCCGACCGTGCTTTACGCCAAGCCAGAAGCCATCCGCGCCGAAGTCGGCCGGATTCTCGCCAGCTACGGCAAGGGCAGCGGCCACGTGTTCAACCTCGGCCATGGCATTACCCCGGAAGTCGATCCGGAGCACGCAGGCGCTTTCTTGCGCGCGGTGCATGAGCTGTCGGCGCAGTATCACGAGTGATCGTCGCCCGATAAAAAACGCCCGGCATTTGCCGGGCGTTTTTGCATCAAAATCAAAAAGATCGCAGCCTTAAGCTTTCAAATTCTCCAACGGCGGCAACTTCGCCAATTTCAACGCCACCAACAGCGCAATCACTAGCAATCCGCTGATGAACAGCCCGATCCCGTTCCAGCCACCCAGATGCCAGGCCATACCGCCCGCCGTCCCCGCGATACTCGACCCGGCGTAATAGCTGAACAGGTACAACGACGTCGCCTGCCCCTTGGCCTTGGTCGCGCGACGACCGATCCAGCTGCTGGCCACCGAATGCGCGCCGAAGAAGCCGAAGGTGAAGACCAGCATGCCGAAGATCACTACTGGCAGGGGCGTAAACATCGTCAACGCAAGGCCCGCGAGCATCACCACAATGGTTGCCCAGAGCACTTTGCGCCGGCCGAGCTGGTCGGCCAGGGCGCCGATTTTCGCCGAGCTGTAGATGCCCGACAGGTACACCACCGAGAGTAGCCCGACGAAGGCCTGGTCCATGTGATACGGCTCGGCCAGCAGGCGATAGCCGATGTAGTTGAACAGGGTAACGAACGCGCCCATCAGCACGAACGCTTCGACAAACAGCAGCGGCAGGCCGGCGTCGCGAAAGTGCATGGTGAAGCCGTCGAGCAGGCTACGCGGGTGCAGCGAGCGGGCGCGGAAGTTGCGCGATTCGGGGAGGATTTTCCAGAACACCGCGGCGGCAATCAGCGCCAGGCCGCCGATGACCAGCATTGCCGTGTGCCAGCTGACGAAGTCGATCAGCACCCCGACGATCAAGCGTCCACACATGCCGCCGATGG
Organism: Pseudomonas sp. 05N433; assembly: GCF_056396925.1. NCBI lineage: Bacteria > Pseudomonadati > Pseudomonadota > Gammaproteobacteria > Pseudomonadales > Pseudomonadaceae > Pseudomonas > Pseudomonas sp. 05N433. Next base: position 2,076 of record NZ_JBFTML010000040.1, read on the forward strand.
CATTGCCACCGATGTACAAGCCCATGGCCAGGCCAATGTGCTGCGGGTGGATCTCTTCGCTCAGGTAAGTCATCGCCACCGCCGCCAGACCGCTCAACGACAGCCCGACCAGCGCCCGCATCACCAGCACGCCTTGCCAGCTCGGCATCATGGCACTGGCCATGGTGCACAGTGCGGCGGCGAACAGTGCGGCGACCATCACCGGTTTACGCCCGATGCGATCGGAGATGGGGCCGGTGATCAGCAAGCCGATGGCGAGAAGGCCGGTGGCGACCGACAGGATCAGGCTGCTCTGGGCCGCATTGATGGAAAACTCGCGGGACAGCAGCGGCATCATCGGCTGTACGCAGTAGAGCAGGGCAAAGGTCGCGAAGCCTCCGGAGAACAGCGCCAGCACCGTGCGCATAAACATCGGTGTGCCTTTCTCGATGTAGATCTCGTTATGTTCAGCGACGACATCATTCAGCGCGGCGGGCGGGATTTCATGGGCGAGTGGGGCGACAGCAGTTTTCACTTCGGACCTCGGAGGACGCAGCCGGTCAGGCAATGAAAAAATCATATAGCTGGCTAATGTTTCTATCCAATATATTGTTCGACCTGTTTGATAGGTTTAACGACCTAATGGAGTTTTCATGGAATTGCGTCACCTGCGCTACTTCATTGCCGTCGCCGAAGAACTGCATTTCGGCCGCGCCGCCCAAGTGCTGGGCATCTCGCAGCCGCCGCTGAGCCAGCAGATTCAGGCGCTGGAACAGGAAGTGGGGGCGCGTCTGTTCGAGCGGACCAATCGTCGGGTCGAGCTGAGTGAGGCCGGTCGGCTGTTTCTGGAAGAGGCGCGGCTGGCGCTGGCTCAGGTCGACAAAGCGGCGGATGTGGCTCGGCGGGCACAACTTGGTGAATTGGGTGAACTGAAGATCGGCTTCACCTCGTCGGCGCCGTTCAACTCGACCATTCCCCAGGCGATTTTCTCATTTCGCCAGCGCTTCCCGGCGGTGCACCTGAACCTGCGGGAAATGAGCAGCACCCAAGTGGCCGATGCGCTGGTGGACGAGTCGATCGAGGTCGGCATCATGCGCCCGTTGGGCTTGCCGGACTCCCTCAGCGTGGTGGAACTGATGCGTGAGCCATTGGTGGCGGTGCTCAGCTCCAAGCATCCGCTGGTGGATGGCAGCGAAGAAGGTCTGTTCCTGTCCGCTCTGGCCCTCGAGCCGTTCGTATTTTTCCCGCGCAGCTATGGCAGCGGTCTGTACGCACAATTGCTCAGCCTGGCGCGGGACGCCGGCTTCAGCCCGCACTTTGCCCAGGAGGCGGGCGAGGCGATGACCATCATCGGGCTGGTGGCGGCGGGTTTGGGGGTATCGGTGTTGCCGGCGTCTTATCAGCGGATGCGTATCGATGGTGTGGTGTATCGGCCGTTGCTCGATCCGGAGGCGATTTCGGCGGTGTGGCTGGTGCAGCGCAAGGATCAGAAGTCGCCGATGGCCAAGGCGTTTGTGGAGTTGTTGACGCGTAAGGTTGAAGGGAAGTGAAAGCGAGCAAATCACCGCACTCAGGACACTTCAAGTAATGGATCCGTCCTAGTGATTTATCTGAGTTTTACGCAATCAAAGCCGCGGTACGCAACGCTCTTGGCCTGTGATGCCATCAGAGGTGGCACAGTTGGGCGAGTCGCCACCCGTTGTCTCCCGTTAAGTTTCAAGCAATACTGCCCGCGTTCCCGAAAGGGGCTTGTGAGACTCTGAGGATCCTGGGTAACCAGCCATCGCAGAGCCAGGCAGGTACCGGGCGATGACAAGCCGACCTGTTTGTGAAAGGGCGCCGAAAGGCGCCCTTTGTCGATTCTGGCGTTACTGAACCTTCGCCAAATCCCCTTTCAGCGCAACCCCGGTAATGATCGCCCCTGCGTGGCTCGTTTACGACCAGCGGCGGAAGATCAACGAGGTGTTGACCCCACCAAAAGCGAAGTTGTTGTTCATCACATACTGGTTGCTCATCTGCCGGAATTCGCCGCGCAGGTAATCGAGCTTGCCGCACTGCGGATCGACCTCATCGAGGTTGAAGGTGTGCACGTACAGGTCGCGGTTCATCATTTCGATGCTGAACCAGGACTCCAGCGCGCCGCAGGCTCCCAGGGTGTGGCCGAGGAAGCTCTTCTGCGAGCTGATCGGCATGTGTTCGCCGAACAAACTGTTGGTCGCCAGTGTTTCGGCAATGTCGCCCTGCTCTGTAGCGGTGCCGTGACCATTTACATAGCCGATGGCGCTTGGGTCGAGCCCGGCGTCTTCCAAAGCCAGCTCCATGGCCCGGCGCATGGTGATCAGCTCGGGGCGGGTGGCATGCTGGCCATCGGCGTTGCTGCCGAAACCGACGATCTCGGCGTGGATGCGGGCGCCACGCGCCAGGGCGTGTTCGAGCTCTTCGAGTACCAGCATGCCGCCGCCCTCACCGATGACCAGGCCATCGCGGCCGCTGTCGTAAGGGCGCGGGCTGGTTTGCGGGGCATCGTTTTTCAGGCTGGTGGCGTAGAGCGCATCGAACACCATGGCCTCGGTCGGGCACAGCTCTTCGGCGCCGCCGGCGAGCATCAGCGGCAGGCGGCCGAACTTGATCGACTCGTAGGCGTAACCGATGCCCTGGCTACCGCTGGTGCAGGCACTGGAGGTCGGGATCAGTCGGCCGGTGAGGCCGAAGAAGATGCTGATATTCGCTGCCGTGGTGTGCGGCATCATCCGCACGTAGGAGTTGGCGTTCAGGCCTTCGGCCACCGAATTGAGCAACATTTTGCCGAACGCCTTGATCTCGTCGGTGCTGCCGGTGGACGAGCCGCAGGACACGCCCATGCGCCCGTCTTTGATCGACTCATCACCCAGCAGCCCGGCGTCCGCCAGGGCCTGTTCTGCAGCGCCGACTGCCAGCCGCGATACCCGGCCCATGCTGCGCAGTTGCTTGCGCGTCCAGTGGCCGGGCACCTCGAAGTCGTCTATCGGCCCGGCCAGGCGGGTATTGAGTTCGGTAAAGCGATCCCACTCGTGCATGCGACGAATGCCGCTGCGGTTGGCGGCAAAGTTGGCGGCGATGGTGTCCCAGTCGCTGCCCAGTGAGGTGATGCCGGCCATGCCGGTGACGACGACGCGCTTCATCAGCACAGGCCTCCGTTGACGGCCAGAACCTGCCGGGTGATGTACGAAGCTTCCGCCGACATCAGGAAATTCACTGCGCTGGCCACCTCTTCCGGGGTGCCCATGCGTTGTGCGGGGATCATTTTCATCAGTTCTTCCACCGGCACGTTTTCATCGAGCATCGCCGTGTCGATCAGGCCGGGTGCGACACAGTTAACCGTGATTTTGCGCTTGCCCAGCTCAATCGCCAATGCCTTGGCCGCGCCGATCAGACCGGCCTTGGACGCGCTGTAATTGACCTGCCCGCGATTGCCGATCAGCCCGGACACCGAAGTAATGCAGACAATCCGCCCGGCGGCGCGACGACGGATCATCGGCATCATCACCGGGTGCAGCACGTTGTAGAAACCGTCGAGGTTGGTGCGCATCACCACATCCCAATCCTCCTCGCTCAGGGCCGGAAAAGCACCGTCGCGGGTCAGGCCGGCGTTGAGCACCACGCCGTAATAGGCGCCATGGGCTTCGACATCGGCTTCAAGGATCGCTTTGCAGCTGGCGCGGTTGCTGACGTCGAATTGCAGGATGCGCGCGTTGCGGCCCAAGGTTTCCACTTCGGCTTTGACGGCTTCGGCGTCCGCCAAGCCGCTGCGGCAGTGCAGCACGATGTCATGCCCCGCTCGGGCCAGACGCAATGCGATGGCGCGGCCAATACCACGGCTGGAGCCGGTGACCAGTACGGATTCAGTCATCACTCGACTCCTTGGGATTCATGCAGATATTGAGCGGCTTGAGGCGGGCGGAACACGTTCAACCGAGCGGTCGCGTGGATGCCGGGGGCGGTGATGTGGCATTCGAATACGCCCATGCCGTTATCGTCTTCCAGCGAGCGTATCCCGTGGATAGTCAGCTCGGTGCCGGCGGGGAAGTGTTCCACGTTGCATTCGAATTTGCGGCTGCCGAGCAGGAAGCCCAGTTCCACCGCATTGCCTTTCTGGCGCGCATGGCAGCCGGCATAAGCGGCGACGCTCTGGGCCATCAGCTCGATGCCGACCCAGGCCGGCAGACTGCCGTCGGGGCGATTGAACAGGCCGCCGGGTTTGACGGTGAGTCGGGTATAGATCTGCTCGTCGTCGAACGACAGGATCTGATCGATGAGGATCATGTCGCCGGCATGGGGCAGCAATTCGGCGAGCGGCCAGGTAATCATGAGGCGTCTCCGATAATCAGGCTGACGTTATTGCCACCAAAGGCAAAGGAATTACTCATCAGGTAGCGGGGTGCAATGGACGTCAGGTGGTCGGTCGGGGTCACCCAATGCAACGCCGGCAACTCGGGGTCGGGCTGCTCGTCCCAGACATGGGGCGGCAGGGCATGCTCGTGGTTATCCGCGCTCAGGCTCAACCAGCAGAACGCCGCTTCCAGGGCACCAGCGGCGCCGAGGGTATGGCCGGTCATCGGTTTGGTCGACGAGCAGGGCACGCCTTGTGGAAACAGCGCCGTCACAGCCAGGCTTTCCATTGCGTCATTGTGTTGGGTGGCGGTGCCGTGCAGGTTCAGATAGCTGATCTGTTGGGGTTGCAGGCCTGCGCGGCTCAAGGCTTTGTGCATGGCTTGCCGGGCGCCACGGCCGGTGGGTTCCGGCGCGGAAATATGGTGTGCATCGGAGCTGGCGCCACTGCCGAGCAAAGCAATCGGTTGGCTGCTGCCGGCGGTTTTGCTCATCAGGAACAGCACCGCGGCTTCGCCGATATTGATGCCGTTGCGGTTCGCCGAAAACGGGTTGCAGCGCTGCTCGGACACCGCTTCCAGGGCCGAGAAACCGTTGAGGGTCAGCTTGCACAAGCTGTCGACACCACCGCACAACACGGCGTCGCACATGCCCAGGTCGAGCAGTCGTTGGGCACTCATCAGCGCGCGGGCGCTGGAGGTGCAGGCGGTGGAGATCACATAGGCCGGGCCGCTCAATTGCAGCCAGTCGGCGAGAAACGTCGCCGGAGCGCCGAGCTCTTGCTGCTGATAGTCATAATCGGCCGGGAAGTGATGTTCGCGGATGTAATGGGCCAGGCCGCGGCTGGCTTCGTCGATGCCTGAGGTGCTGGTGCCCAGAATGACGCCGATACGGTCGCGGCCGTAGGTCTGGATCGCCTGCTCGATGTCTTGGCGAATTTGCAGCGCGGCCTCCAGCAGCAATTGATTGTTGCGACTGCTTTGATGAGCCAGCTCAACCGGAATCGGTGCCAGCTCACCACGCACCGCCGCCACGGGCAACGAGCGCTCCGCGACCCAGCCGGCCTCGTTGCGTATGCCCGAGCAATCGCCGGCAAACAGGTTGCGGGCGACTTCCTGCTTGTCGCGGCCGAGGGCGCAGATTACCCCGAGGGCATTCAGGTAAGCGGTCATGGCGTGTTTTCGCCTAACGGGGTGACGCGATAGTGCGGGCCTTGGGACACGTTCAATTCAAAGCTCGGTGGTTGCGAAAGACTTGGTTGTGAATAGCGGATGTTCCAGCGCGCTGACAATGACCGTTGCCCGTCATGCTGCCGGGCGGCGGGATAGTTGCCGTGCAACTCGCCTTCGGGGGTCAATGCAAACAACAGGGCGGCGAACAGCTCCCGGGCTTCCGGATTGGGTGGTAGCAGACCGTCGGCTTGCCATTGGCCATCGATCAGTTTCTGTCGTGCCACGGGAATCCCCAACGGGTCCATCATCGACCAGCGAATGCCCGGGCCTTCACGCTGGATCACCAGGAGCCAGTCCTGACGCTGCTCGGCCATCTGCCGTTCGATATGCAGTTGCAGTGGCAACGCCAGGTTCGGGGTTCGCTCGGGCAGCGGCGTCTGGCTGGCGCAGGCGCTCAGCAGCAGGACACAACCCAGAAGCAGCAAACGGATCATCAGACACTCTCTTCAAGGGGCTTGCGCGCGACCACATTGACCAGGGTTTCTTCCCGTTGGCCAAAGGGTTTTGGCTGGCGCAAGCCGAAGCGTTCAAGCAGGCCGAAATCCTTGGCGCGACTCCACCACAAGTAAGGGTAAGACACGTTTTTCGGGCTAAATTCAAAACCCTGCCGACGAATCATCTCCAGGTAGCCGGCGGCACTCTTTTGCACGTGCATCGGGTGGCGGAACAACCAGCGAATCACCCACGTATCAATGTAAGCCTCGGTGGACTCGGCGAACAGCAGATAACCGCCCGGCTTGAGCACCCGATAGAACTCGGCCAGGGCCTGATCCTGCTCGACAAGATGATGGAAGGTCTGGTGGCAGAACAGCAGATCGACACTGGCGTCCGGCACTTTAATGCTCGCGCAGTCACTGCCGATCAGCTCTACCTCCATGCCCTGGCGGGCCGCTTCTTCGCCGCTCAGGTTCAGGCTGTGAGGGTCGGCATCCAGTCCGATCAGATGCTTGGGCGCGAAGGTCTGGCGCAGGTACTGGAACGATTTGCCCTGGCCGCACCCGGCGTCCAGCAAGACCGGATTGCTGGGCAACGGTGTGCTGAACAGGCTGCGCAAGTCATTGATCGCCACTCGCAATACATGGTGCTGCCAGGTGTGGCTGCGCAGGAACCAGAAGCCGAAACGGGTTTCTTCGACGTAGTTGTCGCTCAAATAACTCATGTCGCTTCCCTGGCGCACAGGTCTGAGATCATCCGCAGTCGACGTTTGGCTTCGCTGACGAACGGGTTGCGTTCATCCCAGGCATAACCCGCGAGGATCGAGCTGATCATGCGGCGAATATCTTCTGTACCGCCCTGATAGAAAATCACATCCTGAAAAGTCCCTGCGTACCAGCCTTCGACGTAGCAACGGAAGGTGTCGACGCCGCGCTTGAGCGGTTCGGCGAATTCGGTCTGCCAGTCGACGCTTTCACCTTGCAGTTGGCGGTGCAGCACCCCGGCGGCCATGCTCGCCGAACGCATGGCGATGGTCACGCCGGAGGAGAACACCGGGTCGAGAAATTCCGCGGCATTGCCCAACAAGACGAAGCCAGGGCCATGCAGGGTTTTGACGTTGGCCGAATAACCGCCGATGGTCCGCGCGGGGGTATCCCACACCGCATTGTTCAGCACCCCGGCCAGGCTTGGCGTTTCAGCGATAAAGCCGCGCAGGCAGTCGTCCAGATTCTCGGTGCGGCCTGCGAAGTGTTCGGCGGCTGCCACGACGCCCACCGAGCAGCGACCGTTGCTGAACGGGATGGTCCAGAACCAGATGTCGCGCTGGGTCGGATGGGTGGTAATGAGGATTTTTTCCCGTTCGAAAGCCGGGCTGTCGATACAGTCTTCGACGTGGGTGAACACCGCCTGACGCACCGGAAAGTTCGACGGTGCCTCAAGGTCCAGCAAGCGTGGCAGTACGCGACCGTAGCCGCTGGCATCGAGCACGAAATCGGCCTCGACGCGGTATTGGCTGCCATCTTCGCGAAGCACATCGAGCTGCGGTTTCGCCAAGCTGAAATCAACGCTGACGATGGCTTCGCCGTAACGGACGTCGACTCCCTGCAGTTCAGCCTGATCGGCCAGCAGTTTGTCAAAGTCGGCGCGCTGAACCTGGAAGGTCGTCGGCTTGCCGTTGCTGAACGTCTCACCGAAATCGAAGGTGCTGTACTGATCGCCCCAGGCGAATGCCGCACCGTTCTTCAATTGGAAACCGGCCGCATTGACCGCGTCGAGCATGCCGGCTTCTTCGACGAAATCCAGGCAGTGGGACAGCAGGCTTTCACCGATGGAAAACCGCGGGAAATGCTGGCGTTCGATCATCAGCACATCATGGCCTTTGCGCTTGAGCAGCGCGGCGGCGATGGCGCCCGAGGGGCCGGCACCGATCACCACCACCTGACGACGTTCCATTTCAACTGTTGGCACGGGTGCTCCTTGCCGGGGCGGCGATGTTCAAAGGGATTCGGTGCATGCCGGCGAGTGCCGGCAGCAGGGTTGCGACCAGGCCCATCAACATCAGCGCGAAATACAGCTCGGGGCTGATGAGTTGTTGTTGCAGCAGCAGGTTGAGAAAGACGATCTCGCTCAAGCCGCGGATATTCAGTAAAAGGCTTTCCCGCCAGCGGCTGGCACCTTCAAACGAGACGCCGGCCCAGCCGAGGCCCAGCCAGTTGCCCAACAATTTGCTGGCGATCGGCAACAACAGGAGCGCGGCCAGTTGCACCCCACCGAGATTGTCGAGGGCGCTGTGCACGTTGATCTGCACGATGCCGAACGTGAGGATCAACGGGATGGCGATCCAGGTCTGCAAACGACTCATCCACGCCGTTGGCAATGGCAGTACCAGCGACACCTTGAGCACGGCCATGCACAGCAGGTAACCGATGCCGAAAATCAGCGCATTGAGCTTGAAGTGCTCGGCGACCACCAGCAGCGCGAAGAAGCAGCCGCTGTGCAGCAACGGCTGGCGCAACCCGAGCAGTCGCAGCAATAACGGCAGACAGGCGCCTGCCAGCGGCAGCAAGAGGCTGCTCAGGTGCAGGCTGCCTTGGGCGAACGCGAACAGGGTCCAGCAAGTCAGGTCGATCAGGATCGCGGTCTGCACCAGGCGTCGGGTGGCGGCGGGCGGGTAGTTGATGTGTCGCAGGTACAGGTACAACACCGGAATCGCGGTGATGGCGAACAACAGACCGACCGCCAGCGAGCTGATCCACGGCTGTGGCGGCAGTAACCAGACCGCTGTCGCCAGCCCGCAGGCAAAGGGAATGCAGAAACTCGGCAGGGCGATTTTCAGGCTCTGGCGATCCAGTCGCAGGTCGATCACGTCGCTGAGGATGTGCCCCAGCAGCAAGGCAAAGCTCAGGCTGTAGAGGTTCTTCAGCCAACCCGGCGAGATCAGGTCGGCACCGCTGAGATGCCAGCCTGGTTCGATCCAGAAATACATCAGCAGCGGCAGGCCGAAGGTTGCCAGCAACAACTGGCTGACGATCGGAATCAGACCGAAACGTCGACCGACGTGGGTGGCCATGGCGAACAACACCAGGGCCATGACCCAGAACGCCGCGACCATCATGCTGCTGGCTCCGCAACCGGGGCGGTGTGGACTTGGCGTCCGGCCCACGGCGCCAGGATGAAGCTGTACGCCAGGCCGAGGCTCACCGATAGGCCGAAGTTGCTCACCGCCGGTGTGCTGGACACCGCCAGCAGGCCAAACGATAGCCATGTGGTTGCGGCTGCCAGCATGGTGCCCAACAGGCTCGCGGCGGCGCCGCCGATCTGCTCGCGCATGAGGATCGCGTAGTCGACGCTGATGGCTGTCACCAGCAGCAGGCCGAACAGGCTGAACAGCGTCAGCGGCTGCCCGAGCCAGCCGAGGCTTGCCAGGCTGCACAGGGCCGCCAGTAGTGGCAGGGAGACAATTCGCAGTGCGCCACCGAGACCGAATGGCAGAATCAGCACCAGCACGATCAATACGCAGGAGGCGAGTTTCAATTCAGCGGCGCTGATTTGAGTTGCGGCAAATACCTTGTTCAGGTCGCCGAGGCGGTCGACCAGTTGCACACCCGGCAAGTCCAGCGCCTGGACCCGCAACAACGCCGGATTGTTCAAACCTTGCAGGCTGACCATCGCGGCCACGCCGTTATCGGTCGGCCCCAGCCACAGGGTGCGGTAGGGCTCGGCCAATGGGCCGGCCAGGGCCGCATCGATATCTTCGGTGGGCAGCGCCTGTAGCTTCACCAACTCGGCTTGCAGCGCGTCGGCAGGCACGCCAAGCTCGAGCAACGGTTGCCAGAACTGCGGCAGCTTGCCCAGAGCATCACGCACTTTGCGCTGTTCGCTCGGCGGGCTGACCAACTGGTTGAGCGACAGGTAGCCCTGGAGTTTTTCCAGGTTGACCAACTGATCCAGGCGCTCGCTCAGTGCCGTCTGGCGTTCGAGCAACTCCTGCTGATTGGCCGCGCGCACCAGGAAAAACTGGCTGGTGGGTTGATAGCCGGTGATGCGCGCAATGGTCTGGGCTTCGTCCGTCAGTTGCTGCGGTGCGCCGACCCATTGGCGAATGTCGTTTTTTGTTTGCAACTGCAACAGACCGCCAACACAGAACGCGATCAACAGCGCCAGCAACACCGGCGTGCGTACGTATTTGAGCAGCGATTCACGCAGCGCCAGCAAAGACTCGGCAATGCGCATCGGCCATTGCGCCGGACGCAGTTGCGCGCCCTTGAGCAGCGCCGGCAGCAGGCACACCGCTGACAGATAAGCGCCGAGCAGGCCAGCGGCGGAGAACACGGCAATCTGGGTCAGGGCCGGGAACGGCGTCCAGGCCAGGGCCAGGTAGCCGATGCAACTGGTGATCAGGCTCAGCGTCAGCCCTGGCAGGGTCAGGCGCAACGCAGGCCAACTGTGCCAGGGTTTCAGGCTCCAGCTTTTCGACAGGTAATGCAGTGGGTAATCCACCGCCACGCCGATCAGGCTTGAGCCCAGCACCAGCGTCATCACATGCATCTGACCGAACAGTGCCACGCAGGCCACCGCGCCGAACAGCATGCCCACCAGCACCGGGACGAACGCCAGCACCACCCGCCAACGCCGGAAGGCCAGCAACAGCAGCAACAAAATCCCCATCGTGGCGCCGCCACCGACCCAGGTGATCTCGCGCGCGGCTTGCCGTTGACCGCTGGCGGCATACAGCAGGCCGCTGGCAGCGAGCAGTTGCACATCCGCCTGGGCGGCTTCTTCGCGACTGTGCTGGAGCAGGTCAGCCACTTGCAGCGGCAGGTTCATGTCGAATGCGTTGCCGACGGTTCGCGCCCGCAGCATCACCCAGCTCTTGCCGTCGGCATCGGCGACCAGCACGCCGCTGCCGATGTCCAACTGCACCGAACCGCGCTGTGGCTGGCTGTTCTGGATGCGCCCGGTCAGGCCGAGCCAGTCATCCTGGCTCGGCACCAGGCTGAACCCGGTGAAGGGGTCGAACAGGGCTTGTACCCGTTGCTGGATAAAGGCGTCGGGATGCTCGATGAGTTGCTGACGGTCGGCCGCGGACAGCATCGCCAGTCGGCCTTGCAGCAATTGCGTGCGCAGCGCAGGCAAGTCGGCTTGCAGGTTCCACTGGACCTTTTCGAACACGCCGCTGGCCTGCCACTGCTCACCGAGTTTTTGCGCCATGGCGATGGCTTGCTGACGGTCTTTATGGCCGACCAGTACCAGCATTTCCCGGTTCAACGGTTCTTGCATGCGTTGTTCGGCGCGCAGCTCCAGCGCGTCCGGCGCGGTGCCTGGCACCAGTTCCATCAGGTTGGCCGACAGCGGAGTGCCGTCGCGCCACTGCCAACCGGCGAGTGCGAGTACCGCCAGCAGCAGGACCAGGAACAGCCGCGGCAGCATCCGTTCACTCGGCAAAGTCATGTTGCTCCGCATCGCTCAAAGGTTGGGCGCTGGTGCTGTCCTGCATGCGCAACAGGGTTCGGTCACCCTGGGTTTCGAGCAGTTCGATGTTGTGTACCAGTTCGCCGCCGTCAATGTTGATCTGATTGAACACCTGTTTGAGCAGCATCGAACGCGGGGTCAGGGTCAGTTTCCAGTTCTGCGCATCGCCACTCAGCGACAGCTCGAAATCCCGTTGCAGGCCACTGCTGTCGCCTTGCAGCACGGCGAGGAACAAACGGTTCTGTTCGGCGCCGGCACTCTTGCTCGGCAGCATTTGCCAGCCGCTGGCATCCCGCCGGGCAATGCCCTTGTCGCTGATGCGGTAATCCTGTTGCAGCGGCGTTTTCAGCAGCCAGAGCAGGCCGTGATTTTTCGCCAGAACGAAGGTGCCCTTGCTGGTCAGTGGCTGGGGCAGGGCGCGCAGGTGTTTTTCCTGGATGAAGTTGCCGTGGATCACATCGGGTTTGGCCAGTTGATCGCTCAGTTGCTGGAGATCGAAGGCCTGGGCCAACGAAGAAAAGCCCAGCATAAATATCAAGCTCACACCAATCCCGTAGCAGCTGCCGAGCCTGCGAGGCTGCGTCCGGCGGCGAAGCCGTCGTTCAGGCATATCCGGTGGCGACTGCTGCGCAGTCGAACGCAGGCTTCGCCAGCTGCTACAAAGGAATCGCAAATTCATGGCAGCACCCTTTCAACCGCGTCGGTAAACACCTTGGGCGAAGCCAACTGCATTTCGCGGCTGCTCATGTCGACGGCAACCTGCACTGAAACAGCGCGGGTCAGACGTTCGCCGGTTGCGAGATCGCTGATCAGGTAATTGATCTTCAGTCGGTTCTCCCATTCCACCAGGCTGGCGCGCACATTCAGCTTCTGGCCGAACACGGCGCCGCGCACATAGCGCAACTGCAAGTCGATCACCGGCCAGGCGTAACCCGACGCAACCATGGCGTCGTAGTTGTGGCCGATCCTGTCCAGCAGCGCACAGCGGGCGACTTCCAGGTATTTGACGTAATGGCCGTGCCAGACCACGTTCATGGTGTCGACGTCAAAGAACGGGACGAGGATTTCCGTATCGGTGTGAAGCACTCCCTTGCTACGCATGCAGCCTCCAGTGTTGCTCGGCGATGCGTTGCAGGCACAGGCGCAATTCGCCTTCCAGGGCACGGTCTTCGATGACCGGCGGGAAGTCCTTGGCCAATTCCTCGTGCATCGCGGCCAGGGCCGGTGGCAGTGGACGCGCGTCTTCAGCCTGGCCGCGCAGCCACACGCCTTGATTGGCGGCCAGCAGCGTGGCGGCGGCAACCTGTTCGGTCAGCTCCAGCACGCGGATGGCGTCGCGGGCAGCGATGGTGCCCATGCTGACTTTGTCCTGGTTGTGGCACTCGGTGGAGCGCGAGAAGACGCTGGCCGGCATGGTGTTTTTCAGGGCTTCGGCGGTCCAGGCGCTGGTGCCGATCTGCACGGCCTTGAAGCCGTGATTGAGCATCGCACGGTCGGCGGTGGCGCCGGACAGGTTGCTCGGCAAGCCATGGTTGTAGCGTTCGTCCACCAGCAGCGCGAGTTGACGGTCGAGCAAGTCGGCGACGTTGGCCACCAGGTTTTTCAGGCTGTCCATGGCGAACGCAATGTGGCCGCCGTAGAAGTGCCCGCCGTGCAGCACGCGTTCGGCTTCGGCGTCGATGATCGGGTTGTCGTTGGCGCTGTTGAGTTCGATCTCGATGAACGAGCGCAGCCAGTTCAGGCTGTCGGCCAGTACACCGAGCACGTGTGGCGCGCAACGCAGGGAGTAACGGTCTTGCAGGCGATGCAGCGGCGCGGTCGGCGCGTCGATCGCCAGATCCTTGCGCAGCCACGCGGCAACTTGCATCTGCCCTGGATGGGGTTTGGCGGCGAACAGGCGCTCGTCGAAGTGCTCCGGGTTGCCCTGCAAAGCGACCACGTTCAGCGCGGTGATGCGTGTGGCCAGTTGCAGCAGGTAATCGGCACGGGCGTAAGCCAGGCACGCAAGGCCGGTCATCACGGCGGTGCCGTTCATCAGCGCCAGGGCTTCCTTGGGGCGCAATACCAGCGGTTGCCAACCCAGTTCCTTGTGCACATCAGCCGCTTGCCGGCGTTCGCCGCGGAACATCACTTCGCGCTCGCCGGACAAGGTCGCGGCGACGTAGGACAGCGGCGTCAGATCACCGCTGGCGCCCACGGAACCTTCTTCCGGAATCAGCGGCAGGATGTCGTGTTCGAGGAACGCTTGCAGGCGCTCCAGCAACTCCACGCGTACTCCGGACACGCCCTGGCACAGCGACTGTAAACGTGCCGCCAGCACCGCACGGGTGGCCTGGGCATCGAGCAGTTTGCCCAGGCCGCAGCCGTGGAATGTGTACAGATGACGAGGCAGGGCTTCGACGTGGTGCAGCGGCACCGCCACCACACAGGAATCGCCATAACCGGTGGTCACGCCATAGATCACGCCTTCCTTGTCCAGCAGGGAGTCAAGGAACTGCGGACCCTTGGCAATGCGCTGGCGAAACTCGGGGTTGCCCTGCAACTGCGTCGGCACCTGACGGTTGGCCAGGGCCAGCACGTCTTCGATGCACAAAGGGAGTTCGCCGAAGGTTACCGGCTCAAGCGTTGGCGTCGTCATCGGTCTTCCAGAAAGGGTAAAAGTTGAACCATTGTTGGGGCGCTTCGAGGCAATAGTGACCCAGGCGTTCGGCATAGCGCGAAGCCCACTGATGAATGACCTGTTCGCGCTCGCTGCGTTTCCACACCACCGCCTCGGTGAACGGTTCGAGGGTCAGTCGATAGTCGCCCGTGGGTTTCTTCAGGCACAGCAGCAGATTGACCGGGCATTTCAGCAAACCGGCCAGCAGCCACGGGCCTTGCGGGAACGCTGCCTGGTGACCGAGAAAATCCACCGTCACGCTGCGCCCGCCATGCAGCGGCACACGGTCGCCGGCAATTGCCAGCCACTCGCCGCGCTCCAGGCGCTCATGCAGTTGCAGCATGATCACCGGGTCGAGCTCGCTGACCTGGATCAGCCGCAGATTGGTTGCCCCGGCTTCGCCCAGCAGGCGGTTGAACTGCTCGGCGTGCTTGGTGTGCACCAGCACGTTCATGGTGACTTTCTCGCCGATCTCGGCCAGTGCCCGGCAAACCTCGAGATTGCCCAGGTGTGTGCCCACCAGCATCTGCCCGCGTGTGCCGCGCAGTTTATTGCGCAGCAGCGCCGGGTCGATGATTTCGATCTGCTCGATGCTCAGCTTGCCGTTCCACACGTCGAGTTTGTCGAGCATGGAATCGGCGAAGGCCATGAACTGGCCGAACACCCGCCAATGAGTCGGACGCAATTCGCTGCGCCCGCTCCAGTCGGCGAGCCGCTGCTGGTATTGCCAGGCGCTTTGGCGGGCGCTGCGTCCGAACAGGAAAAAGTACAGCACGATGCCGTAGAGCAGCGGGCTCAGCAGGCGTCGGCCCAGGACCTTTGCGCAGAATGCGGTGAACTTCATCAGCCAGAAACTGCCACGCTCCTGGCGGTCGGCCCAGTGCTGTTTGTCTGCGTTGCCGTTCATGCCCGCCACCGTCGCCAGAGGATCACCGGTGCTCGCAGCAACATGCCGAAGAACAGCCGGGTGTGCATGCTCGTAATCAGTACGTTGTCGTAGAACAGCCGGAAATGTGAAACGCCATCCAGAGGGTAATGGACCCTGGTTTTCAGCCACTGCATCGGCAGATTGCGCCAGGCCAGGCGCACCAGGATGTCGGAGTCGAAGTCCATGCGCTTGCCGATCCTGGCCGAGTCGATCAGTGCCAGGGTTGGCGGTAACGGATAGACACGGAAGCCGCACATCGAGTCGCGAATCTGCAGTGACAGGGTGTTGATCCAGACCATGACGTGAGTCAGGTAGCGCGCGTACAAACGACCTTTCGGCACGCTGGCGTCGTATTGCGGATAGCCGCAGATCACCGCCTCGGGATGGTTGCGTGAGTATTCGATGAAGACTTTGACATCTTGCAGGTCGTGCTGGCCGTCGGCGTCCACCTGCAAGGCATGGCTGAAGCCCAGGCGCGAAGCCTCCCGCAGACCGGTCATCACTGCGCCGCCCTTGCCCTGATTGATGGTGAGCCGGATCAGATAAACCCTGTCGCGCTGCGCCAGTTGGTCGAGTACCTTGGCGCAGGCGGGGCTACTGGCATCGTCCACCAGAATGCATGGCAGGTCACAGGCAAGCAGCGCATCGACCACGGCAGTGATGGCGGTTTCGTGGTTGTAGACCGGGATTATGGCGCAGGGGTTATGCATCGCTGGCAGCCTCCAGCAAAATCCGCCCGCTGGAGCAGGTGGCGGTTTCGTTGCGATAGGCGAAATACAATTTGCCGCGCACCGGGTCGAAGCGCAGGTGCAACTGGATTTCATCGCCAGGGCGCACCAGTTGCTGGAATTTCAGCACTTCCATGCCGGCGAATTTTGCCGGCAGGTCCATCAATTGCTGGCCCAGGCTCATTGCCCACTCCACTTGCACCACGCCGGGCAATACCGGGGCCCGGGGAAAGTGTCCGCTGAAATACGCCAGGTCCGGTGGGACGGCCAGTTGCAGGCTCCACTCACCATCGGCTTCGACCTGCTCCAGCACTTGCGGCGCCTTTGGGCGGGACGCCAGCAGCAAGGCTTCAACCTCAGCCTGGGGCAGTTTGCCCTGCGCGTTCAGCGGCAACTGCCGCAACAGGCGCCAGCGTCGTGGCAGGGCCAGCGTTTCACAGTGCTGGCTCAGATGCTGACGCAACGCTTGTGTGAGGCTGCGTCGTCCCTGATTGCGCAACGCGTGCATACCTCGCTCGCTGAGCACCAGCAGCGCCCCCAATGAGGCGCGGTTTTCCTGAACCACTCCCAGGCGCGCTTCGGCGACCCAGGCGTGCGCCATCAGCGCGTGTTCGAGCATGGGTAGCGAGATACGTTTTTCTTCCAGTTTGACGATCCGGTCCAGCCGCCCCAACAGCTCGAAACGGCCGTCGGCTGCGATGCGCGCGGCATCGGCGGTGTGTTCGATATGACCTGCCGGCAGGTATGGCGATGCGATAAGCAGGGCGCCATCGCTGTCCTGGCTCAGCTCCACACCGTTGAAGGGCTGCCAGAGATCCTGGCCTTGACGCCAGGCGATGCCGCCGGTTTCCGAGCTGCCGAGGATCTCGGTCGGCCATTGTTGCAGGCGTTCGTAAAGGCTTTGCGAGGCTTCGGCGGGTAACGCGCCACCGGAGGAGAACACTCGGCGCACTGCGCTCAGCGCTGGCCAGTCGAGGTTGTCGCCCATGCGCTTGAGCAATGCCGGGCTGGCGACCCAGGCGAAGGCCGGGTGTTCGCGGCTGGCGCGTTGCAAGTCTTCCGGGAAAGCCAGTTGCTTGCGCACGAACGAACGCCCGGCGCACAGCGGCCACAGTACCCGAAACAGCAAGCCGTAGATGTGCTGGGTGGCGACGCTGCCGATGATGCAGGCTTCGCCCAGATCTGCGCCCCACAAGTGCTCCAGCGCTTCGACTTCATTGGCCAGTTGGCGCAGGGTTTTGTCGATGCGCTTGGGTTCGCCACTGGAGCCTGAGGTGCACAGGCTCAGCTGACAACGATCCAGGTCCAGCGGGTGGGCTGGTAGCGGCGGATGCCGATAATCGCTCAGGTGCGCATCGTCGGTCTGATCGGTCAGCCACAGATCGACCTCGGTCGACCAGCGCTGGCGCGTCTGCGCTTGCAGGTCGGCGGGCAGCAGTACGCTGATCCCGGCACGCCAGGCACCGAGCAGGGCAATGGCCAGGTCGGCGGCGTCTTCAAGGTGCACGGCGATGCGCTGCACATCCTGGGCTTGCAGGCCGGCAGCCAGGCTCAGGGCCCGGTCGCACAATTGCGCGTGATTCAACGCCGGCTCGGCCGTCACGGCACGCTCCGGCTGAGCCTTGAGCAGCAGTTGCTCAAGTTTTATCCAATTCATGGGTGGCCTCGTACCCGTTGTCGTATCAGCCATTCAATGGCAAACATCAGGCCGATCAATCCATAGGAGATCAGGCCGGTGTACAACATCCACCAGCTCAGCGGCGCCCAAAGGGTCAGGGCGGCGGCGCACAAACCGTTGCAGAGAAAAAACACGCTCCAGGCAATGGTCACCTGGCGGGTGTAGCGAATGGCCCTGGGCGGTAAATCCGGTTCTCGCAGGCGGGCCAGGCGTTCGACCATCGGCGGGCCGTATTTCAGGCTAAGACCGAACAGCACCAGCATGAACGCGCTGATCAGCACCGGGTACCAGCGCAGCAGCATCGGGCTGTCGAACGCTGCCAGCAGCAGGCAGAAGGCGATGGCGACCGTGGACATCCACAGGCTGCCGGGGCGTCGTTCGCCGGTCAGCGCTCGCGCCAGCCACAGGCTGCCCAGCAGCAGACCGAACTGCCACGGGGCAAAATGCTCCATGCCGAAATACACCGCAAAGGGGTACAGCAGGCCTGCGAGCAGCAGGCCAAGGCCAATCAGTCGGCTCATGCGGCGGGCTGAACCAGACGGTAAACCGCCTCGACCACGTCGCTGACGGTACGCACCGATTTGAATTCTTCGGCGGCGATTTTCTTGCCGGTCTGGCGTTTGATGTGATCGATCAGGTCGACCGCATCGATGCTGTCGATTTCCAGATCCTGGTACAGGTTGGATTCCAGGCTGATGCGCTCGGGGTCCAGCTCGAAGAGTTCGACCAGAGCATCGCGCAGGGTGTTGAAAATATCGTCACGAGTTTGCATGGTCCGGTCTCAAGCTGCCTGTTTTGCAGTGACGAACGCCGCAAGGCTCGCCACGTTGCTGAAGTGATTACGGGTGTCCTTGGCGTCGGCATCGATTTTGATACCGTACTTTTTCTGGATCGCCAGGCCGAGTTCCAGCGCGTCTACCGAGTCCAGGCCCAGGCCTTCGCCGAACAGCGTCTGGTTGTCGCCGATGTCGTCGACGCTGATGTCTTCGAGGCCCAGGGCTTCGATGATCAGCTCTTTGATTTCCTGCATCAGGCTAACGGTGTTCTGATCGCTCATCTTCGGCGAGCTCCTTGATAAAGTAAGAGTGCAAATAGTCGTTGAGCTTGCGCGAGGCCTGGGGGGCAGGGCCTTGCGTAGCGAAGGCCTGTGGGTCTATATCGGCCCCGACGCGAAAACTGAAGTGCACGCGGCGTTTGGGGATCCGATACCAGGGTTCGGCCTTGGTCAATGTGGTCGGGTTGACCTTGATAATCACCGGGGTGAGGATTCTCGCACCGCGCAGCGCGATTGCCGCGCCCCCCCGATGAAAGGCCGGCGGTTGGCCAGGTCGGGTCCGGGTGCCCTCGGGAAAGATGATCAGGGTCTGACCGCTTTTCAGCGCGTCGGCAGCGGCGTCGAGCATGTCCATGCTGCCATCGTTGCTGATGTATTCGGTACAGCGTAGCGGACCGCGAGTGAACGGGTTTTCCCAGAGGCTTTTCTTGACCACGCAGTTGGCGTGGCGCACCAGGCCGATCAAAAACACCACATCGATCAGCGAGGGGTGGTTGGCCACGATCATTTGGCCTGGGCGCCCGAGCTTTTCTGCCCCCTGAATGTCATAGGTCAGCACGCCACTGCGCGCCATGAACCGAATGAAAAACCAGAAACACCGGCTGACCGTATGTCGCGCGCGTTGACGATGGACCTGAGCGTCTCCTGGCAGGCAGTTCAACAGCGGGAACACCACCAGTCGCAGGCACAGGCTGCTCAACCCGAACAGGGTAAAGCTTGCGGCGGTGGCCAGCAGGCGCCAGTAGTAGGCGTCGCGGTTTTTATCGGTTACGGGTTGCGTTGCCAGGTCCATACACGATTTTTCCAGGCATGTTGGCAGGTTGTTTGCTGGCCGAGCAGCGTACGCAACAGATTCAGAGCATGGGGCCAGCGGGCTTTGGACAACGTGTGCGGGTCGCTGTTCAGCGACAGTTGCCACTGATTACCGGGGGTGATCAACAGGCCGACCGCATAAGGGAAAGGCACATCATCGATCCAGGCCGAGTAGGCGGCGGGAGGTTGCTCTTCGGTGACGATCAGCAGTACCGCGGGCGCGCCTTCCTCAAGCAGCGCCGCGGCCTCTAGCATGCCGTGTTCAAGGCCATCGCCGGCGGCGGCGAGGGCGGTCATTTCGCTGGTTTCGCCACGCATGATCGACCACAGGCCGATGACCGCGTTGTGCACCGACAGGCTGAACTGGGTGGGCGACAACGGTTGGTCGGTCGCCAGATCGCTGAGAATTTCGAAGGTGCGCGGGGTTTCGCCGTGGCGAGAAATAAAGACCAACGGTAAATCCGGATGACCTTCGGCCAAGGGCCAGCCGACACTGAACGCCATCCGCGCCAGACGGCTGAGTCGCCGACGCTGCATGGCCGGCAGAAACGACACATCCGGGGCGGCATCGCTGGGCTCGAGCACGACCGGTTGTCGGCTCCAGGCCTGCCAATCATCCACGCTTTCAAGCCCAGGGGCCCAAGCGCGCCATTGGGCGATGTTGAAGTTGATCACAGACATTCATCCCGCCCCTGCGGGCTTCCTTTAACGCGGTGAGTCGCAAGAACCGCGGCTGACCTGACGTGGCGCTTAACGCCGAGTGGCGCGCATTATCCCGGTGCTGCGGGCGTGTAGCAAATGCTGGTTACATTTTGCGCAACGAAATGTACCGTCTGGTTCGCGAAAAGCTGTCGTTTGGCCATTATCCACAATGCGGCGGACATGTCTGTCGGCACTGTCGGCTATCAATGGACGAGTTGGCAGCTGTTCCGGCCAGAGATTTGCCTATGACTGTGTAGTCTAGATGCTGGCGAGGTAGCTAAGCAGCGATGTGGACTACTACACTCGGTCATTCTTTGATACACGGAGGTTTAGACATGCGGCGCGTGGTGTTCAATCAGAAAGGTGGCGTGGGCAAATCAAGCATTGCCTGCAATCTGGCGGCGGTCAGCGCCAGCGAAGGCTATCGCACGTTATTGGTGGATCTCGATGYCCAGGCCAACTCCACTCAATACCTGACGGGGCTCACCGGTGAGGATATCCCAATGGGTATCGCCGACTTCTTCAAGCAGACCCTGTCCTCCGGGCCGTTCTCGAAGAAAGGTCAGGTCGACATCTACGAAACTCCGTTCGACAACCTTCACGTCATCACTGCCACCGCCGAGCTGGCAGACTTGCAGCCCAAGCTCGAGGCCAAACACAAGATCAACAAGCTGCGCAAATTGCTCGAGGAGCTGGACGGTGATTACGACCGGATCTACCTCGACACCCCGCCAGCGCTGAATTTCTATGCCGTCTCGGCGTTGATCGCCGCTGATCGCGTGCTGATTCCCTTTGACTGCGACAGCTTCTCGCGCCAGGCGCTGTATGGGCTGTTGGCGGAAATCGAAGAGTTGAAGGACGACCACAATGAAGGGCTGGAAGTCGAAGGCATTGTCGTCAACCAGTTCCAGGCCCGCGCCAGTCTGCCGCAGCAAATTCTCGACGAACTGATCGCCGAAGGGCTGCCGGTACTGCCGGTGTACCTGGCAAGTTCGGTGCGCATGCGCGAATCCCATCAGGCCAACACGCCGCTGATCCACCTCGACCCGCGGCACAAGCTGACCCAGCAATTCGTCGAACTGCACAACCTGCTGGAAAATGCCTGAAAGGCAATCAGATCCCCTGACTGCGCAACCAGCTCATCAACTGCGGTAACGGGAAGGCCCCGCTTTGGCGAGCCACTTCCCGGCCGTTCTTGAACAGAATCAGGCTCGGGATCGAGCGAATCCCCAGCTGCGCCGACAACTGTTGATTCGCCTCGCTGTCCAGCTTGGCCAACCGACACTTGCCCGCCAATTGCCCCGCCGCTTGCTCGAACACCGGCGCAAACGATTTGCACGGCCCGCACCAATCAGCCCACACATCCACCAGCAACGGCAGGTCACCCTTGATCTGACTGGCGTAATCGCCTTGTTTCAGTTCGAACGGCTTGCTCAGCAGGACCTCGGCCTTGCAGCGGCCGCACTTTGGATGATCGTTGAGGCGTTCGGCGGGGATGCGGTTCAGGCCGTTGCAGTGGGGGCAGGGGATGAGGAGTGGGTCGGTCATGAAGGAGGTCCTGTTAAGAAGCCGATCACTCCTATGTGGAGACGTTTGCTCATATTTTCAATCGTGCAGCGTCTGGCGATGAAACTAGGCTGAATCGTACTGAGCGAGACCGTTGGTCTGCCGAGAGCTATCGCAACTTGCGATATTTTTGATCTGTGTTTAACTCCCATAGCAGAATGCGATAAGGATGTTGCATGCATGTGTTTACTGAAAAACCAATTCGTGAGGCCAAGGAAAAGTGGCCGCGGGCAGCCAATGCATTGGAGCAGTGGTATCGACTCGCCAAAGGGAGTAGCCCGGGAGACTTCGCGGCGATGAAGTCTATTTTTCCCGCAACCGACAAAGTCGGCGAGTTTCATGTGTTCGACATCGGTGGCAACAAATTGCGGCTTATCGCTTTTGTCAGGTATCGGTCTCAAAAGCTTTATATCAAGCATGTGCTGGATCATAGCGAATATGACCGCGGTAAATGGAAGGAGGGAAGGGTATGAGTGTCCTAATCAAAAAAGCTGCTGAGCATTGGGAGTTCGTCTCGCCATTGCTTCGAAAACCGAAAAACGAAGACGACTATGACATGTTGGCGCGGGCACTCGATGAATTGCTTGAGATGACCGGCGATGATGAGTCGCATCCGTTGATGAGCTTGGTGGACATCATCGGTGACTGGATTGCGGAGTGGGATCGCAACCATCACCCCATGCGCGAAGCCTCTGGTGCAGAGGTTCTTGGCTATATGATGCGCGAACACGGCCTGAGCCAGAGCGAGCTGCCCGGTGTGGGCACGCAATCGGTAGTCTCGGAGATCTTAAGCGGCAAGCGCCAGCTCAACCTGCGGCAGGTTCGCTGGTTGGCCGAGCGCTTTGGTGTGTCCGTAGAGACCTTTATCTGACAAGCCTCACGACGAACAACTGATCTCCAGATGTTTGCCCCATTCCGGTGGCCGCTCGGCGTAGCTCTCCATTCCAGGCTGCTCCTCGAACGGATTGCTCAATACCGCGTGCAAGCGACGAACTTCTGAATAGTCGCCGCTTTCCGCCGCATCGATGGCTTTTTGCGCCAGATAATTGCGCAGGATGTACAGCGGATTGACCGCATGCATTCGTTTGCGGCGCTGCTCCTGATCAGTCACGCCTTCACGGGCAACCCGGGCGGCGTAGAGCTCGCCCCACGCATCGAAACCCTTGATGTCGACAAAGTCATCGCGCAACCGGGCGACAGCCAGCTCCGGTGCCTCATCGCCCAGGCGGCGGAAGAACAGGCTGTAATCGACGCCGCTGTTCTGCATCAGTTGCAGCAGCTGCTCCAGCAGTTTCTGGTCGTCGTCTTCGGCGGTGGTAAGGCCGAGGCGGCGGCGCATCAGGTCCAGGTAGTGGGCCTGGAACAGTGGCAGGTACAGGCCGAGGGTTTCGCGCAGGGCTTCGACGCTGATGAACGGTGTCAGGGCCTGGGCGAGGGCGCTGAGGTTCCACTGGCCAATCGGTACCTGGTTGCTGAAGGAGTAGCGGCCCTGGTCATCGGAGTGGTTGCAGATGAAGTGGGCGTCGAAGTCGTCGAGGAAGGCGAACGGGCCGAAGTCGAAGGTGATGCCGAGGATCGACATGTTGTCGGTGTTCATCACGCCGTGGCAGAACCCATAGGCCTGCCATTTGGCGATCAGTTCGGCATTACGCTCGACAATTTCGCGGAACATCGCCAGGTACGGCTCCGGCTGCTCCAGGCAGTGCGGGAAGTGCATGGCCAGCACGTGCTCACCGAGTTCTTTCTGCTGCTCGGGGCGCTTGGTGTAGTAGAAAAATTCGAAGTGCCCGAAACGCACATGGCTCGGCGACAGGCGCAGGACCATGGCCGCGCGCTCCTGTTTCTCGCGCCAGACCGGCGTGTCGGAGCCGATCACGCAGAGTGCGCGCGTGGTGGGAATGTTCAGGGCATGCAGGGCTTCGGAGGCAAGGAACTCGCGGATCGAGGAGCGCAGCACTGCCCGTCCATCGCCCATGCGTGAGTAAGGCGTCTGACCGGCACCCTTGAGGTGCAGGTCCCAATGCTCGCCGGCTTCGTTATAGACCTCGCCCAGCAACAGGCCGCGACCGTCGCCCAACTGCGGGTTATAGGAGCCGAATTGATGTCCGGAGTAGACCATCGCCCGCGGCTCGGCTTCAGCCCACAGCTTGTGGCCGCCGAACAGCTCGGCGAATACTGGTGTTTCGGCCTCGGCCGGGTCCAGGTCCAGCAGCGCCATGGCGGCGGGGCTGGCGACCACCAGTCGCGGAGCCGCAATGGGCTCAGGCAGTACGTGGGTTGAGAACGCATCGCCCAGGCGGGCGAAGCGATTGTCGAAGGTCAGTTCGTCGAGGGCTTTCAACGGCCATCTCCAGCAGAATGTCCGAGCATTCTGCTAGGGATAGCGCGCTTAGTCGAGTTCGACAGGCGGTGGCTCTTGCCGCGGTTTGCTGGTGGGTTCCGGAACAACGGTTTTGGTTTCCGGCTCAACCGGGACCATTTTGTATTCCTGGCCCTGAAGGTTCTTGAGATAGACCTCCATCTGCCGGAACGAGATGTTGATGTGCTGCTTCTTGAACTCGCGATTGATGAAGCGGTTGACCTCATCGAGCACCGGGTTACGGTCGCCGAGGTCACGCACATGCATGCGCAACTCGTGGTCGAGGGTGCTTTCGCCGAAATTCAGGAAGTACACCTGGGGTTCCGGGTCCTTCAGCACGCGCGGGTTATTGCGGGCTGCCTTGAGCAACAGTTCTTTCACCAGGTCCAGATCCGAGCCGTAGTCGACGCCGAGCTTGAGGGTCACCCGGGTGATGGTGTCGGTCAGCGACCAGTTGATCAGTTGCCCGGTGATGAACGTCTTGTTCGGGACGATGATGTCCTTGCGATCGAAGTCGGTGATGGTCGTGGCACGGATGCGGATCTTGCTCACCGTGCCCGACAGGTTGCCGATGGTGATGGTGTCGCYGATCCGCACCGGGCGTTCGAACAGGATCATGATGCCGGAGATGAAGTTGGCGAAGATTTCCTGCATCCCGAAACCGAGACCTACCGACAGCGCTGCCACCAGCCATTGCAACTTGTCCCAGCTCACGCCGAGCGTGGACAGGGTAGAGACGAAACCGACACCGGCGATCACATAGGACAGCAACGTGGTCGTGGCGTAGGAACTGCCCTGGGCCAGGTTGAGCTTGGACAGCACAAACACTTCCAGCAGACCCGGCAAGTTGCGCGCCAGCGCGAAGGTGATGCCGATGATGATCAGCGCGCCAAGCATGTCGCCGATGCTGATCGGCACCATGCTCATGTTGGCGCCGGTGCCGCTGGTGTATTCGTAGAGGGTGATGTTGTCCAGGTACGAGAACACCGAGATCAGGTCCGACCAGACCCAGTACAGCGCCGCGATGAAACCGCCGAGCAGGGCCAGGCGGATCAGTCGCAGGGACTGCTCGTTGACCTTCTCGATGTCCAGGGTCGGCTCTTCGATCACCGCTTCGCCGTCGCCGGCCTCTTTCGCGGCCTGGCGTTTGGCCAGGGCGCGCTGATAGGCCAGGCGGCGTGCCGCAACGCTGAGGCCGCGCACGAAGGTGGCTTCGATCACCAGCCAGAACATCAGCAGGTACAGGGTGTTGATCAACCGGTCGCTGAGTTTCAGCGCGGTGTAGTAGTAGCCGAAGCACACGGCGACGAACAACGCGATCGGCAGAACGGTGAACATGACTCCCACGGCCTTGCGGAACAGCGAGGCGTTTTCGTGGGTCGGGCTGCTGACCAACAGCCGGCTGAGCAGCCAGGCCATCAAGGCGTAGCAGGTCAGTACCACCGGCATGCCGAGCACGTCATCGGCCAGCGCCGCCGGTTGCAGTTCGGCGACCGCCACCACGGTCACCAGAGCCATCACCACCAGCCCGAGCCGGCGAATCCAGCCTTGAAGGAATTCGACCTGGGGCTTTTCCCAACGGAAATGCAGTTCGGCCACGCCACCCGGCGCGAGGATGCGGTAGGCGGTGTAGAACACCAGCCAGGCCTGGGCCATCTGCAACAGCGCTGCGCCCATGTTGGCGTTCTGGCCGCGGGCGTCGATCTGCAAGGCCAGGCCGCACAAGGCCAGGCCCAGGGAAACCGGCATCGCCAGCAGGATGTTGATCAGAATCGCTTGCGGGGTGTGCCACTGGCTGTCGCGTTTGAAATGGCCGATGTCCTGGTGAACTTTGTTCAGGCGGGAATAGAGATTTTTACGGCGCCACAGCAGCGCGCCGATCAGCAGGGCCAGTGGCAGGAACAGCAGCGGTCGTTGCGTCAGACCATCGGTCAATTCGCTCAGGCTCGAAGCCCACGGCAGGGTAGTGACCTGGCGTTGCAGGCGTTCCGGCACGCTGTGCATCCACTCAAGATCCAGCGGTTTGTTGCTGGGAATCCAGAACATCTGCTCGTCCAGCGTAGCCCGCAGACTTTGTGCGGTGCTGAGCAGTTGTTTCTGATTGAGTTGCAGCGTGATGGATTCGTTGAGCACCGCGCTCAGTTCGCGATTCAAGCGCTCCAACAGGTCCGCGCGGGTGTTGGCCAGGTCCAGCAGGCTCTTGCGCAGTTGCGGGGTGACTTGCTCGGGTGGTTGAGTCGCCAGCAGGTTATCGACGTAGGTGATCGGGTTGCTGAGCAGTTCCCGTTGCTGGCTGACTTCGAACTGATACAGGCGAATGTCGGCAATCTGGTCGGCCAGGTCGCGGTCGAGCCTTAGACGCGGCAGGGCCTGTTTCTGTTTGTAGAGAATCTTGGAGAGCAGCAGGCTGCCCTTGAGCACGTTGATCTGTTCGTCCAGCGCCGAGTCGCTCTGGGTCACGCTGTCCAGTTGCTGCTTGGTCTGCAGGTTCTGTTGAGTGACTTCGTTGAGGCGGTCGGTGCTTTTGAGCAGGTAGTCGGAGAGCTTCAGGTTGGCCGCGCTTTCGGTGGCCAGCAGGCTACTGCCGCCGGCCTTCTGCGCCTCGATGGACTGCTGGGTCACGGTCTCTTGTGACTGGGCCAGGCGTTTCTGGTTGATCAGGGTTTGCAGGTCCTGGATCTCCTGATCCAGGCGATCGGACTTTTCTGACAGCAAGTCGTGCTGGCTGTTGCCCAGGTCCTGCAACAGGCTGTTGCCGGCCAGTTCCTGGCGACGCAACGGGATCAAGGCGTTCAGTGCCGCGAGTTCGGCGTTGAGCTGATCGCGTTGCTCGGCGGTCAGGGTCTTGCCGCTGTCCTTGCCAAGTTTGAGGATGTTGTTGATCTGCTGGATGCGCGTCTGGCTGGCAGAGATCTCAGCCTGGGCGCGCTCGGGGCGGGTCTGGGCGGTAATGATCAGGCTGTTCGCTTCGGCCAGGGCTTTCTGCAGGTCGCTTTGTTGAGTGGAGCGTTCGGTCAGCAGTTGCTCAAGCTGCTGGATCGTCTCTTTGGTATAGCGTTGCCCCACCGGCACCACTTTGGTGGCCTTGAGGCGGGTCAGCTCGCGCTGGTTCTCGATGTTCTGCCTGGGAGCGTTGGTCAACTGCTGCTTGAGATCGATCAGTTTCTGGTCGTAATCACGCCGGTTGTTGAGCTGGGTGAGCGTGCTCTGCAGGACCGCTTGCAGGGCTTTTTGATCGGCCTCCGGCAGTTTGCGGTCGGCGATCTTGTCCAGGCTCGCTTGCACGGCTTCGCTGGACGGCGGCTCGGCGGCTTGCAGCGTGTTGATGGAAAGACTCAAGCCCAGCAGGGCCATGATGAAAAAGGTACGCAGAGTTGACATAGAGACCGATCGAAAACGAGACGAAGTGTGGAGTTTAGAGGAACAGGCCGGGGCCGGGGCGACTTCCTTCGGGGAATCTGACGCCCACTTTCCCAATCTTGTTCCCTTCCATGACCGCGACGGTCCAGAGGGTGTTGTTCCACTCCACCTGGTCACCGACGACTGGAGCGCCGCCCACTTTCTGGGCAATGAAGTGGCCCAGGGACATGTTCGGATCGATGCCCTCGACTTTCAATCCGTACAGGGCCGCAACCGCGCCCAGCTGGGCGTCTCCTTCGAGTACGAAGTCGCCGAAGAAGCGCAAATCCAGCCCCCGTTGCGGTGCCTGGCTGAAGAGTTTTCCGAGGGCCGGAAGGTTGTGTTCATGGCCGATCACGCAGAGCAAATCATCGACTTCGAGCACCGTACTACCCGACGGATGGAGCAGTTGCTGGCCACGAAACAGGGCTGCGATACGTGTGCCTTCGGGCATTTTCAGCTCGCGAAGGGGTGAGCCGATGCACCATTTCTCGGCACCGAGGCGATACACGAACAGTTCCCACTCGCTGGTGACATGCACTTCCAGCGCCGATCGGGAGATCGGCAGGGGCTCTGGCGGGACGGTCACTTTCAAAAGTTTGGCGACCCACGGCAGGCTTGTGCCCTGCACCAACAGCGACACCAGCACGATAAAGAACGCCAGATTGAAATACAGTTGAGCATTGGGCAGTCCCGCCATCAGCGGGAACACCGCCAGAATGATCGGTACGGCGCCGCGCAGGCCAACCCAGGAAATGAATGCCTTCTCGCGTCCATGGAACGCCTTGAAAGGCAGCAGGCCAGCCAGCACCGACAGCGGACGGGCAAACAGAATCATCCACAGCGCCAGGCCCAGCGCCGGCAAAGCGATCGGCAGCAGGTCATGGGGCGTGACCAGCAGCCCCAGCACCAGGAACATGCCGATCTGGGCCAGCCAGGCCATGCCGTCGAGCATATGCAAAATACCGTGACGGCTGCGTACCGGGCGGTTGCCGATCACCAGGCCGCACAGGTACACCGCCAAAAAGCCGCTGCCGTGCAGGGCGTTGGTCAGGGCGAACACCACCAGGCCGCCGGCAATTACCAGAATTGGATAAAGGCCGGTGGCCAGGTGGATGCGGTTGACCAGTTGCAACATCAGCCAGCCACCGCCGAGGCCGATGACGCCGCCAATACCGAACTCACGCAGCAAATGCCCGAGCAGGCTCCAGTGCAGGCCGGTCTGGCCGCTGGCGAGCATGTCGATCAGGGTGACGGTGAGAAATACTGCCATCGGGTCGTTGCTGCCGGATTCGATCTCCAGGCTCGCGGTCACCCGTTCGTTCAGGCCTTTGCCGCCGAGCAGCGAGAACACGGCCGCGGCATCGGTGGAGCCGACGATGGCGCCGATCAGCAGGCCTTGAATCAGGTTCAGGTCGAACAACCACGCCGCCGCCATCCCGGTCAGCCCGGTGGTGATCAACACCCCGACTGTGGCCAGCGACAGCGCCGGCCATAACGCCACGCGAAAACTCGCCACCCGGGTGCGCAAGCCGCCGTCGAGCAGGATCACTGCCAGGGCGAGGTTACCGACCAGATAAGCCGTGGGGTAGTTATCGAAAATAATGCCGGCGCCGTCGACACCGGCCGACATGCCCACCGCGAGGATGATCACCAGAATCGGGATCCCGAGGCGCGATGAAAGTGAGCTCACCAGAATGCTCACACCTACCAGCAACGCGCCGATCAAGAACAGGCTGTTGATGGTCGTCGCATTCAAGGGCAGTACTCCGGAAGCGTAAAGGCGGGCGCAAACTGACCATGCAGTCCGCGTGCCAGCGATTCTAACCTGTTGAAATGTGATGCTGTCAAAAAGCTTTTGACGGCGATCATCCCCTGTGGCGAGGGGGCTTGCCCCCGTTGGTTCGCGCAGCGACCCCAAAGCCGGCGCTGCGGTGCGCCAGGTTCAACGCGTGGGTCAATTGCGACTGCTTCGCAGCCGAACGGGGGCAAGCCCCCTCGCCACAGAGGGGAGCCGTTACAGGCTAAACCGCCCAACCATGTTGTTCAGGTCCAGCGCCAGGCGCGACAGTTCGTTGCTGGCCGCACTCGTCTGGTTGGCACCGGTGGCCGATTGCACCGACAGGTCACGAATGTTCACCAGATTGCGGTCCACTTCACGGGCCACTTGCGCCTGCTCTTCGGCCGCGCTGGCGATCACCAGGTTGCGCTCGTTGATTTCGACGATGGCGCTGTTGATGGTGTCCAGCGACAGGCCGGCACCGCGCGCGATGTTCAAGGTCGACTCGGCGCGCTCGGTGCTGTTGCGCATCGAGTCCACGGCGTGTTCGGTGCCGCTCTGGATGCTGCCGATCATGCGTTCGATTTCGCTGGTCGACTGCTGGGTGCGGTGGGCCAGGGCACGTACTTCGTCGGCAACCACCGCAAAACCACGACCGGCTTCACCGGCACGGGCCGCTTCGATGGCGGCGTTCAACGCCAGCAGGTTGGTCTGGTCGGCCAGGCCGCGAATCACGTCCAGCACTTTGCCGATGTCTCGCGACTCGTTGGCCAGATCGCCGATCAGGGTGGCGGTGCTCTGCACATCGGCGCTCATGCGTTCGATGGCGCTGACGGTCTCCTGTACCAGGTCACGACCGTCGCCCGCCGAAGTGGTGGCGTTTTTCGAGGCTTCGGAAGTGCTCACGGCATTGCGCGCGACTTCTTCCACGGCGCTGGTCATTTCGTTGACGGCGGTGGCGGCCTGTTCGATTTCGTTGTTCTGCTGGGTCAGGCCGCGGGCGCTTTCGTCGGTGACACTGTTGAGCTCTTCCGCGGCGGATGCCAGTTGCGTGGCTGAACCGGAAATCCGTTGCAGGGTGTCGCGCAGTTTGTCCTGCATCTTCTCCATGGCGGCCAATAGACGACCGGCTTCGTCTGCACCGTCAACCGTGATCGGGCGCGTCAGGTTGCCTTCGGCGATTTCTTCGGCGGCGCTCAGGGCATTGGCGATCGGCTTGGTGATGCTGTTGGTCAGCAGCCAGGCGAACAGCAGAGTCAGGCCAGTGGCGATGACCAACAGGGTCACCACCAGGTTGAACGCCGAGGAGTACTGGTCGGCGGCTTGCTGGTTGGTGTCGATGGTCTGCTGGGTGTTGATCTCCAGCAAGCGATTGAGCACGGTGTTCATGGCTTCAGAGTTGTTCAGCAAATCGGTGTTGACCAGCGTGCGCTGTTCGTCGACTTGATTGTTGCGCGACAGACTTTTCATCCGGTCTTCGATCTGGCGGTACTGCCCCAGCAACTGCACATACTGATCATAGGCTGCACGCTCCTGCGGGCTGGCGATCAGTTTTTCGTAGCCGACCTGAGCCGCTCGGATCTGCTGGTTTCGGGTTTCCAGCAGCTCGATGGTTTTCTGCTGGACGTCCGGCTCACGATTCACGAGCAGACGATAGGCCAGCACACGCAGGCGCAGGGTCAGCTGGGTGAATTCGTCGAGGCTTTTAATGCTCGGTACGCTGTTTGAGGTGATCTCCTCGGCGGCGCCGCGAATCTTGCTCATCTGGTTCAGGGCGAACACACCCAGGATCAGCATCATGGCGCCAATCAGGGTGAAACCGAGGAACGCCCGCGGTGCGATATTCATATTTCTTAGGGACATGGTGTTCACCGAAAAAAGCGCCTCCGTGCGAGGCTGAGACTGTTGTATGGATGACTTATCGGTCATACGACTAAAGTCTTGAGTCGCTGCGCGTATTTGTCGCAGAAGGGCCGCGACGACGAAGTGCAGGAACCAGAACCGCCAATCACAGTCTTTAAAGTTCGCGAGGAAGGTCGACCGCCAGGAAAATCAAGGTCTTGCGCCTGCATACCCCTGGCTTCCACAGTGACTTTTCTTTATCGTACGCGCCCTTTGAAAATGCCCGGAAATCAAAATGTTAGAAGCAACCCTAAGCCAATTGGAACAACTGGTCAGCGACCTGGTGCAACAGAACCAGGCGCTGCTCGGCACCAATCAATCCCTGAGTGCGGAGCTGGCCCAGGTCAAGGATGAAAACGAAAGCTTGCAACTGAGCCTGATGGAACAGGAAGAGAAACAAGGCGCCACCGTTGCACGCATTCAGGCCTTGGTTGAGCGCGTCAGCGCCGGCCCTGTCAGCGCATGAGTTACGGCGCCGCAGGGGTAAAAGTCGTCTCGATTCTGGGTGAAGACTATTCAATCAAGGCTCCGGCCGGGGAAGAGCAGACCCTGCTGGACGCCGCCTTAATGTTGAAGGCCGCTCTGGCCGAGACCAAAAAGAAATACCCGGCACTGATCGGTGACAGCTTGCTGGTGCTGGCGGCGATGAATCTGTGCTCGCAGCAGATCGAAATGCAAAAGCGTCACCAGCAGGAACTCGACCGTTACCAAGAGCAAGTCAGCGCCACGGTTGAAGTGATCGCCAAGACGATCAACCAGGCCTGAGCGGCTTTGCGCACAACCAAAGAATAAATTGTCGATTTGGTTGTATACAATCGGCATGGCTGTTGCAGTGTTTCAGCCCTTTATTCTTTGGGGGTGCTCCATGCAGTTCTGGCGACGCAGTATTCAATGGCAGTTGATCCTGAGCATGGGCACTGCCCTGCTGGTCAGTATTCTGATCGTGGTTGGCATTTATACCCTCGTGGTCAACCGCCTCGCCCAGCGCTATCTGGTCGAGCAGGCGTTGCCGTCGAGCATCGAAGCGATGCGCAACGACATTGAACGCATCCTCGTCCAACCCCTCACCGCCGCCAAGGACATCGCCAGTAACAGCATGGTGCGCGACTGGTTGGCCGGAGGCGAAAACACTGCCCAGACCGCGGCCTTCGTCAGTTACCTGGAAGGCATCCGGACCGAGCACAAAGCCTTTACCGCGTTGATCATCGGCACCGCTTCAAACCATTACTTCACCGAAAAGGGCCTGGACCGTACGCTCAGCCGCTCCAATCCCAATGACGCCTGGTTCTATTCGTTCCTCGACAGTAATCAACCGCGCACCCTCAATATCGACCATGACACCGCCACCGGTGAGTTGGCGCTGTTCATCGACCTCAAAGTCGAGCAGGCCGGCAAAGTCGTGGGCGTGGCCGGGCTGGGCCTGAGCATGAAAGAACTGTCGGAGCTGATCCACAACTTCAACTTTGGTGAGCGCGGCAAGGTCTATCTCGTGCGCTCCGACGGTTTGATCCAGGTTCATCCCGAGGCGCAGTTCAGCGGCAAACGTACGCTGGTCGAACAGATCGGCGCCTCGGCGGCGCAAGCGGTGATGACCTCCACCGCGTCTGGCAGCAGCAGTTTTGCCCGCGATGGCGAAGAGTTTCTGGCCTTGAGCCTGCCGCTGCGTGATCTGGGCTGGACCCTGGTGGCCGAAGTGCCGCAGTCGCAGATCTACGCCGAGGCTCGCCGGGCGATGTGGATGAGCGGCGGCATTGGTCTGGCGGTGGCGTTGGTTTGTCTTTTATTGGTGGTGTTGCTGGCTCGTGGATTGGTGCGACCGATTCGTCAGGTAACAGCGGCGTTGGTTGCCATCGGTAGCGCTGGTGGAGATTTGACCCACCGGTTAGATTCCAGCCGCGCCGATGAGCTGGGTGACCTGGCTCGCGGCTTTAATCGGTTCCTGGAAAGTCAGCGCGAGATGATCGGCGAAGTGCTGGCCACCAGTGAACGTTTACGCACGGCGGTCGGCCAGGTGGCGCGGGTGGTGGACAACACCGCTGAACGTTCCGGACGTCAGCAGGAAATGACCGACATGGTTGCCACCGCCGTTCATGAGATGGGGCTGACCGTGCAGGAAATCGCCCAGAACGCCGGCAATGCGGCGGTCGCTTCGCAAACCGCGCGGGATGAAGCGCTGCAGGCGCGGGAAGTGGTGGGCGGGTCGATCCGGCACATCGAAAGTATGTCTGACGAAATTGGCGTCGCCGCCGCAGCGGTGGGTGAGTTGGCCCAGCAGGTGGCGTCCATCGATCAAGTGTTGGCGGTGATTCGCGGGATTTCCGAGCAGACCAATTTGCTGGCACTCAACGCGGCCATTGAAGCGGCTCGGGCCGGGGATATGGGGCGCGGGTTTGCGGTGGTGGCCGATGAAGTGCGGACCCTGGCGCGGAGGACTCAGTCGTCCACCGACGAGATCCAGCAGATGATCGGCAGCCTCAAGCAGGGTGCGGAGCATGCAGTGTCTTCAATGCACGCCGGGCAAGCGGCGACCGGCACGGGGGTTGAGTCAAGCCAGCGCACCGGGGCGTCGTTGACGGCGATTACCGGGCAGGTCGAGCACATCAGCGACATGAACCATCAGGTGGCCACAGCGACTGAAGAGCAATCGGCGGTGACGGAAGAGATCAACCGCAACGTGCAGGGGATTTCCGATTTGGCACGGGCCACGGCGGGGGAGGTCAGGGCTTGTCGTGAAGACTGTCAGACGTTGCAGCGTCTGGCCGATGATTTGGCGCGGCAGATGGGTGGGTTCAAGTTGAGCTAACTGATCATTCCCACGCTCTGCGTGGGAATGCAGCCCGGGACGCTCCGCGTCCCTTCCGCGGCCGTGACGCAGAGCGTGGGAACGATCGGTGTCAGCGGGTCAGAACCACTCATCCTGCATGCTCAGACACACATCATCCCGCGCCTCAAGAATCGCCAGTTCATGGTGGCAACCCGGCACTTCCCACGTCAGGAAATACCGCGCCGCCTGTAGCTTGCCTTTATAGAAGCTCACATCCACCGCATTACCCTTGGCGAACCCTTCCTCGGCACGAATCGCCTGTTCCAGCCAGCGCCAGCCGATCACCGTATGACCGAACACTTTCAGGTACAGCGCCGAGTTCGCCAGGCCGCTGTTGACCTTGCCCTGGGCCAGATCAGTCAGCAGGCCGATGGTCACGGTTTGCAGGCGAGCCACCAGTTTTTCCAGCGGTTCACGCAATGGAGTCAGCGACTCATGCGCCTGCGCCCGCTCAGCGGTGTCGGCGATCAGGCGGATCAGTTGCTTGAGCCCCGCGCCACCGTTCTGCGCCAGTTTGCGCCCCAGCAAGTCCAGGGACTGAATGCCGTGGGTGCCTTCATGGATCGGGTTCAGGCGGTTGTCGCGGTAATACTGCTCCACCGGATACTCGCGGGTGTAGCCGTGACCGCCGAGAATCTGGATCGCCAGTTCGTTGGCCTTCAGGCAAAACTCCGACGGCCAGGATTTGACGATCGGCGTCAGCAGATCCAATAGCTCGTGGGCCTGTTTGCGCTCGGCTTCGCTTTCAAGCGTCGTGGTGTCGTCGAACAGCCGCGCCGCATACAAACCGAGGTCGAATGCGCCTTCGACGTAGGCTTTCTGGGTCAGCAGCATGCGTTTGACGTCGGCGTGCTGAATGATCGCAACCGGTGCGGTGGTCGGATCCTTGCTGTCCGGTACCCGACCTTGCGGACGCTCGCGGGCGTATTCCAGGGAATACAGATACCCGGCGTAACCCAGCATCACCGCGCCCATGCCGACGCCGATCCGCGCCTCGTTCATCATCTGGAACATGTAGCTCAAGCCATGGTGTGGCTTGCCCACCAGATAACCGACACACTCGCCGTTATCGCCGAAGTTCAATGCGGTGGAGGTGGTGCCGCGCCAGCCCATCTTGTGAAACAGCCCGGCCAGCAGCACATCGTTGCGCTTGCCGAGACTGCCGTCATCGTGGACCAAAAACTTGGGCACGATAAACAGCGAAATCCCCTTCACCCCGGCCGGAGCGTCCGGCAACTTGGCCAACACCATGTGCACGATGTTTTCCGACAGCGGGTGATCGCCACCGGAAATGAAGATCTTGTTGCCCTTGAGTCGATAGGTGCCGTCGGACGCCGGCTCGGCGCGGGTACGAATATCCGACAGTGATGAGCCGGCGTGGGGCTCGGTCAGCGCCATGGTGCCGAAGAAGCGACCGTCGATCATCGGTTGCAAAAAACGCTGCTTCTGCTCATCGGTGCCGAAGCTTTCAATCAGGTTGGCCGCGCCCATGGTCAGGAACGGGTAGGAGGTCGACGCCGAGTTGGCCGATTGAAAGTGCGCGAAGCAAGCCTGGGACAGCAGCGTAGGAAGTTGCATGCCGCCGGCATCGAAACTGCGCGCGGCGTTGAGGAAACCGGCTTCGAGGAAGGCATCCACCGCCGGTTTCACTTCCGGAATCAGAATCGCCTGACCGTCCTCATAGCGCGGCTCGTTCTCATCGCCCTTGCGGTTGTGCGGGGCGAAGAACTTCTCGGCGATATTGCGGGCAGTGCCGATGGCGGCATCGAAGGTCTCGCGATTGTGCTCGGCGAAACGCTCACGTTGGGTCAGGCCCTCGGCATCAAGGACTTCATACAGCTCGAAAGCCAGATTGCGGGAACTGAGCAACGTCYCGGACATGGCGGCCTACCTTTATTTGGGATGGACCGAGTCTAGGCGTGGGAATAGAGGCTGAACAGGATGATTGATCTTGGTGATGGAGAAGCAAAAGATCTTGCTTCAAAAAAACCGGACGCCCATTGCAGGCGCCCGGCTTTATTACGGTTTAACCGATAGTCATCAAGCTGGCATTACCACCCGCCGCGGCGGTGTTTACGCTCAACGCCCGTTCGATCACCAGGCGCTCCAGCGCAAT
Organism: Pseudomonas sp. 05N433; assembly: GCF_056396925.1. NCBI lineage: Bacteria > Pseudomonadati > Pseudomonadota > Gammaproteobacteria > Pseudomonadales > Pseudomonadaceae > Pseudomonas > Pseudomonas sp. 05N433. The sequence continues at coordinate 38,070 of NZ_JBFTML010000040.1, forward strand.
GTTGGTTTCACCCTGGGACAAACCATGAACCCCGACAATCGCCCCCGCCCGCTTGGCCACTTGCTGGCACACCGCGCGCAGCTGATCGGAATGGCCATGATGCAGAACGGCATCAACCACCACTTCGTCCTTGGTCCAGTCGGCCACCCGCTTGATCCGTGCCTGCACTTCTTTCGGCAGACGTGCGAACAAGGCCTTGCCCGGTTCCGCGTCCGGCCACACCGCCGAGCCGCCGACGGCCAATACCGCCGCCAGTTGAGTCAGCAGATCGCCTTCGACGTCCGCCAGGCACAGCACGTGTTCGCGCGGCAGGATGGCGTAGCTGTTGCGCTCGCCGGTCGGGCCGGCCAGCACGCGGGTGATCCCGCTTTGCGATTGCGCCGCGAACTGCACGCACAGGGCGCTCAGGTCCGTGAGCTTGTTGCTGTCGGCCCAGGCTTGCAGCGCGGTCAGCGGTTTGCTCATGGCATCACGCAGACGCACGTCCGGCGCTGCGATAGCGTCGCCGCGAGCGAAGGATTGTACGATCGCATCGGTAGGACGCGTCGACAGCAGGCGGTACAGGTACAGCGGACCACCGGCCTTCGGACCGGTACCCGACAGGCCTTCGCCGCCGAACGGTTGCACGCCGACCACGGCACCAACGATGTTGCGGTTGACGTAGACGTTACCGGCGTTGACGTTGTCGATCACCTTGGCGATGGTTTCGTCGATGCGAGTGTGCACGCCGAGGGTCAGACCGTAGCCGGATGCGTTGATCTGGCCGATCAGTTGGTCGATGTCTTTGCGCTTGTAGCGCACCACGTGCAGCACCGGGCCAAAGATTTCCCGTTGCAGCTCGTCGAAGCTTTCCAGCTCGATCRGGGTCGGCATGACGAAGGTGCCGCGTTTGACTTCTTCGCTGTTGGCGATCGCCACCTGGTACACGTTGCGACCTTTGTCGCGCATGGCCTGGATGTGCTTCTCGATGCCGGCCTTGGCTTCGGCGTCGATCACCGGGCCAATGTCCACGGAAAGGCGCTCCGGGTTACCGAGACGGCATTCCGCCATGGCGCCCTTGAGCATTTCGATGACACGATCAGCGGAATCTTCCTGCAAGCACAGCACCCGCAGCGCCGAGCAGCGTTGACCGGCGCTGTCGAACGCCGACGACACCACGTCGATGACGACTTGTTCGGTCAGTGCCGAGGAGTCGACGATCATCGCGTTCTGGCCGCCGGTTTCGGCGATCAGCGGGATCGGACGGCCCTGGGCATCCAGGCGACCGGCGATGTTGCGTTGCAGCAGGCGCGCGACTTCGGTGGAGCCGGTGAACATCACGCCTTTGACCCGATCGTCGCCGACCAGGCGGGCACCGACGGTTTCGCCACGGCCCGGCAGCAGTTGCAGCACGCCTTCCGGAATCCCGGCTTCGAGCAGCAGACGCACGGCTTGAGCGGCGACCAGCGGGGTTTGTTCGGCAGGCTTGGCCAGTACCGGATTGCCAGCGGCCAGTGCGGCAGCGACTTGGCCGCTGAAGATTGCCAGCGGGAAGTTCCACGGGCTGATGCACACCACTGGGCCCAACGGGCGGTGGGCGTCGTTGGTGAAATCGTTGCGCGCCTGCACCGCGTAATAACGCAGGAAGTCCACCGCTTCACGCACTTCGGCGATGGCGTTGGCGAAGGTCTTGCCGGCTTCGCGAGCCAACAGGCCCATCAGCGGCTGGATCTCGCCTTCCATCAAATCGGCGGCACGTTCCAGAATCGCGGCGCGTTCGGCCGGCGGCGTGGCCTGCCAGATCGGCGCAGCATTCAAGGCGCACTGGATCGCGTTGTCGACGTCTTCGACGGTGGCTTCCTGCACATGGCCCACCACGTCACGCAGATCGGAAGGGTTCAGGACTGGCGCAGGGCTTTCAGTGCTGGAGGCGCAACCGAGCATCGGCGCGGCTTTCCAGTTGTTGTGCGCGGTGGCCAGCAGGGCGCACGACAGGGATGCCAAACGATGTTCGTTGGCCATGTCGATGCCGCTGGAGTTGGCGCGCTCGGCACCGTACAGGTCACGCGGCAGCGGGATGCGTGGGTGCGGCAGGCCGAAACCGCCTTCCAGCGTCGCCATCTGCTCGATGCTGGCCACTGGATCGGCCACCAGTTCCTGAATCGAGATCGACTGGTCGGCAATGCGGTTAACGAACGAGGTGTTCGCGCCGTTTTCCAGCAGACGACGCACCAGATACGCCAGCAGGGTTTCGTGGGTGCCGACCGGAGCGTACACGCGGCACGGACGGTTCAGCTTGCCTTCGGACACTTTGCCTACAACCTGTTCGTACAGTGGTTCGCCCATGCCGTGCAGGCACTGGAACTCGTACTGGCCGGGGTAATAGTTCTGGCCAGCGATGTGGTAAATGGCCGACAGCGTGTGGGCGTTGTGCGTGGCGAATTGCGGGTAGATGACTTCCGGCACCGACAGCAGTTTGCGCGCGCAGGCGATGTAGGACACGTCGGTGTACACCTTGCGGGTGTACACCGGATAGCCTTCCAGGCCTTCGACCTGGGCGCGTTTGATTTCGCTGTCCCAGTACGCGCCTTTCACCAGGCGGATCATCAGGCGATGACGGCTGCGGCGAGCCAGGTCGATCACGTAGTCGATCACGTAAGGGCAGCGCTTCTGGTAAGCCTGGATCACGAAGCCGATACCGTTCCAGCCGGTCAGTTGCGGCTCGAAGCACAGGCGCTCCAGCAGATCCAGCGACAACTCGAGGCGGTCGGCTTCTTCGGCGTCGATGTTCAGGCCGATATCGTATTGCTTGGCCAGCAGGGTCAGCGACAGCAGGCGCGGGTACAGCTCGTCCATCACGCGCTCGTACTGGGCGCGGCTGTAACGCGGGTGCAAGGCGGACAGCTTGATCGAAATGCCCGGGCCTTCGTAAATCCCGCGACCGTGGGAGGCTTTGCCGATCGCATGGATGGCTTGTTCGTACGAGGCCAGGTACTTCTGGGCGTCATGTTCGGTGAGGGCGGCTTCACCCAGCATGTCGTAGGAATAGCGGAAGCCTTTGGCTTCGAACTTGCTCGCGTTGGCCAGGGCTTCGGCGATGGTTTCGCCGGTGACGAACTGCTCGCCCATCAGGCGCATGGCCATGTCGACGCCCTTGCGGATCATCGGCTCGCCGCTCTTGCCGATGATGCGGCTCAGGGAGGAGGTCAGTCCGGCTTCATTGTGGGTGGCGACCAGTTTGCCGGTCAGCAACAGGCCCCAAGTGGCGGCGTTGACGAACAGCGACGGGCTGTTGCCCAGATGTGGCTGCCAGTTGCCGGTGCTGATCTTGTCGCGGATCAAGGCATCGCGAGTGCCTTTGTCCGGGATGCGCAGCAGCGCTTCGGCGAGGCACATCAAAGCTACGCCTTCCTGGGACGACAGGGAAAACTCCTGCAACAGGCCCTGAACAATCCCGGCACGGCCGCTGGCGCTCTTCTGATTGCGCAGTTTCTCGGCAATCGAGGCAGCGAGCTTGTTGGTGGCGTCGCACATCGGTGCCGGCAGGCGAGCCTGTTCGATCAGCATCGGCACCACTTCAGGTTCCGGGCGACGGTAAGCGGCAGTGATCGAGGCGCGCAGCACCGATTGCGGCAGGATGCTTTCAGCGAATTCCAGGAAGCATTGGTGCGCGTGATCGACGTGGACCTCGCCCACCTCGTCAACTTCCTTGCCGTTCAAACCGTTCAGCTCGGACAGGGTTGCACCACCCTCGAGTTTTTCCAGGTAATTGAAAATTGCCTGCTTGATCAGCCAGTGCGGTGTGCGATCAATCGAGGTCGCGGCGGCCTTGAGGCGTTCGCGGGTCGGGTCGTCAAGTTTGACCCCAAGGGTGGTGGTAGCCATATTTTTATCCTCATGTTTGCCACGACCGCGTGGCATCAGCTGACGGCAAGATTAGCTGTGCGCTGGTTGAGGTGCAACCGGGTGCAACCCTTTTTTTGCCGGAATAATAAGCAGCTCGTCAGGAAATAAATTCTGGTACACCCGGACCGCTCCTGCTTGGTGCTTTTACTTCTAGCGCAATCCGGAAAACGCCCTAAAAAGGAGCAAAAACCGACTGTTTTCAGGTAAATCCGATTAGGTGCAACTTATTCGAACGAAACTGGTTGCACCTTATTTGCATTGTTGAATAGCATTCGCGGCCAAGGTGCAACCGGTCAAAAAATCGGAGCACCGGCTGATGGCTTTCCTGGGGAAACATCAGTCATAAATGCGCGGGCCCCCGAATCGTCTGTCAAACGTCATCGTTTGCGAGCGGTTCACCAGCCGCCGCTACATAAAAACAATGCCAGGGCGTAACTCAATGAGCGTAAGCAATCCAACCCTGATCACGTTCGTGATCTACATCGCAGCAATGGTGCTGATCGGCTTCATGGCCTATCGCTCCACCAACAACCTTTCTGACTACATTCTGGGCGGCCGTAGCCTGGGCAGCGTCGTGACCGCACTCTCTGCCGGTGCTTCCGACATGAGCGGCTGGTTGTTGATGGGCCTGCCGGGCGCTATCTACATGTCCGGTCTTTCCGAAAGCTGGATCGCCATCGGCCTGATCGTCGGTGCTTACCTGAACTGGCTGTTCGTCGCCGGCCGTCTGCGTGTGCAGACCGAGCACAACGGCGATGCGCTGACCCTGCCGGACTACTTCTCCAGCCGTTTTGAAGATAAAAGCGGCCTGCTGCGGATCATCTCCGCGGTCGTGATCCTGGTGTTCTTCACCATCTACTGCGCTTCCGGCATCGTGGCCGGTGCCCGTCTGTTCGAAAGCACCTTCGGCATGTCCTACGAGACCGCGCTGTGGGCCGGTGCTGCGGCGACGATTGCCTACACCTTCGTTGGTGGTTTCCTGGCAGTGAGCTGGACCGACACCGTACAAGCCACGTTGATGATCTTCGCCCTGTTGCTGACGCCGATCATCGTGCTGCTGGCCACTGGCGGCATCGACACCACGTTCCTGGCCATTGAAGCGCAAGACCCAAGCAACTTCGACATGCTGAAAAACACCACCTTCATCGGCGTGATTTCGCTGATGGGCTGGGGTCTTGGCTACTTCGGCCAGCCGCACATCCTGGCGCGTTTCATGGCGGCGGATTCGGTCAAGTCGATCGCCAACGCTCGTCGCATCTCCATGACCTGGATGATCCTGTGCCTGGGCGGCACCGTCGCCGTAGGTTTCTTCGGCATTGCTTACTTCTCGGCAAACCCAGCCCTGGCCTTGCCGGTGAGCGAAAACCACGAGCGTGTGTTCATCGAACTGGCAAAAATCCTGTTCAATCCATGGGTTGCCGGTGTGTTGCTGTCGGCCATTCTGGCGGCGGTGATGAGTACCCTGAGCTGCCAACTGCTGGTGTGCTCGAGCGCCCTGACCGAAGATTTCTACAAAACCTTCCTGCGTAAAAGTGCTTCCCAGGTTGAGCTGGTCTGGGTCGGCCGTGCCATGGTGCTGCTGGTTGCGCTGATCGCTATCGCTCTGGCGGCTAACCCGCAAAACCGTGTACTGGGCCTGGTCAGCTACGCCTGGGCAGGTTTCGGTGCTGCGTTCGGTCCAGTTGTCCTGATCTCCGTGATCTGGAAAAACATGACCCGCAACGGCGCACTGGCCGGCATCCTGGTCGGCGCGACCACTGTGATCGTCTGGAAACACTTCGAACTGCTGGGCCTGTACGAAATCATCCCTGGTTTCATCTTCGCCAGCCTGGCGATCTACATCGTCAGCAAAATGGGCGCACCGACCAGCGGCATGCTTTCGCGCTTCGCTGCAGCCGAAAAGGATTTCCGCCTGAACCAGTGAGGGGGATGAGCTGATGCTCTGACCTTTCGCCGAACATGAAAACGGCCCGCTTCCTTTTGGAGGCGGGCCGTTTTTTTTGCGCTCCCACATTTGTTTGGTGGTGCTTCTGACAGGAATGTCTGTAGTGCTTTATCCAGTTTTTTGAAGGAAAAATCCCTAAAAAAGCAGGGTAAATCTGATTTCCTTATCCCTCCATCAACACCCCTTGTCGCTCATGCAGAATCGCCCGCCTTCATTCTGCAGAGACACATCGGATGTTCGCGCCTGCCAATCAACCGCGTTTCACGTTGACCCTCGACGGCGTCCAGAATGAGCTCAAGGTGCTTGAGTTCACGGGCAAGGAAGCCATCAGCCAACCCTACCGTTTTGACCTGGAACTGGTCAGCGAGCGACCCGACATAGAGCTCGAAAGCCTGCTGCATCGTCAGGCGTTTCTGAGTTTCGATGCGCAAGGTTCCGGTATTCATGGTCAGATCTTTCGCGTCGGCCAAAGCGATTCCGGGCACCGTCTGACGGGTTACCAGATCAGTCTCGTACCGCGTCTGGCGTATCTCGACCGGCGTATCAATCAGCGGATCTTCCAGCACAAAAGTGTGCCGACGATCATCACGCAAATCCTCAAAGACCACGGCATCCAACGCGACGCCTTCGAGTTCCGGCTCGGCAGTGACTACCCCGATCGCGAGTACTGCGTGCAATACGCTGAAAGCGATCTGGCGTTCATCCAGCGCCTGTGTGCCGAGGTCGGCATTCACTATCACTTCCAGCACAGCCCCGACGGGCACCTGTTGGTGTTCGGCGATGATCAGACGGTTTTCCCCCGTCTGCCCGAACCGACGCTGTACCTGCCGGGCAGCGGGATGGCTGCGGATGCGCCGGCGATCAAGCGTTTCAATGTACGGCTGGAAACCCGGACCACCGCAGTCACCCGTCGCGACTACGACTTCCAGAAACCGCGTTTGCAACTCGAGAGCCGCCTCGACAGCGAGCAGCGACCGGTGCTGGAGGACTACCACTTCCCCGGCCAATTCACTGATCGTGAACACGGCAAGCATCTGGCTCAACGAGCGCTGGAACGGCACAACGCGGATTACCGTCAGGCCGAAGGTCGTGGCGACGAATCCGCATTGGTCAGCGGGCATTTCCTATACCTGGCCGAACACCCGCGTCAGGCGTGGAATGACCTGTGGTTGATCACCGAAATAGAACACCGCGGCCGTCAACCGCAGGTACTGGAGGAGTCAGCCACCAGCGACAGCCCGGATGATTTCCAGGGCTATCGCAATACGTTTCTGGCGACGCCGTGGGACGTTTCTTTTCGCCCACCGCTGGGCCCGGAAAAGCCACGGATGCTCGGCTATCAACCCGGCGTAATCACCGGCCCGACGGACAGCGAAATCCATTGCGACGAGTACGGTCGGGTCAAGGTTCAGCTCGCCTGGGACCGTGACGGTCAGCTCAACGAACACTCCAGTTGTTGGCTTCGCGTCGCCACTGGCTGGGCTCATGACCGTTACGGCAGCGTGATGATTCCGCGCGTCGGCATGGAAGTGCTGGTGGGGTTTATCGATGCCGATGCCGACAAGCCACTGGTGATGGGCTGCCTGCCCAACGCCGCGACGCCTGTGCCCCTCGATCTGCCGGCGGACAAGACCCGCAGTATTTTCCGCAGCCAAAGCAGTCCCGGTGGCGGCGGTTACAACGAATTGCGCATCGAGGATCGCAAAGGGGCCGAGGAAATCTACCTACGCGCCCAGCGCAACTGGACTCAGCACGTCCTCAACGATCAACAGGTGCAGGTTGATAACCAGCGCAGCATCGTCGTCACCGGCACCGCCCGCCATGAGTTGAAGGCCGACGAAAAACGCATCACCCATGGCCAGCGCCAGACCGAAGTGCGGTTGGACGATCACCTGGTGGTGGTCGGCGACCGGCACATTCGTGTGAGCAATCAAGCCCTCAATGCCAGTCAGCAATTCCACGTCAGCGCCGGCCAACAAGTGGTCATCGACGGCGGCGCCAGCGCGACCATTCAGGCGGGCGGGCAGTGGATCAACATCGGCCCCGGCGGGATTTTCAGCAGCGTGCCGATGCAGGTCGGTGGTGCTCTGATGGCGGCCATGGCTTCTGCGCCGAACTTGCCGGATGTGCCGTTGAAGCTTGCGGCGGCCCCGGCGGCGCTGCTCAGTGCCGCGCAGATTCTCAGCCTGCAAAGCGACGCGCCGTTCTGCGAAGAGTGTGAGCGCTGCAAGGGCGGTGTCTGTGCTGCCTGATGTTTTGTCGCCTCGCGCCTGGCTGGAGCGCCAGCCACTGCAACCGTCGGAGCAACTGTTCGCGATTTTCAGCAGCGCCAGTGCCGCTGAACCGTTCAAAACCTGGCAACGCTCGATCACTGCACAAGCGCCGAGCCCGATCTGGGCCGGCACTGCCTACGCCGAGTGGGAAGCGGTGATGCCCTATGTCGGAATCGTTACCGCTGACAGTGAGTTTCTGGATTGGGTCGCCGTCACTGAGTCCCGCGATTGGGGTTGGCTGGCGGTGTCTTGCGCCACTCAAGAGGCGTTGGTCGAGCATTTGCGCAGCCTCACACACGTTCTGATGCCCAACGGCAACGCGGTGTTTTTCCGCTATTGGGATGGGCGCTATGTGCTGCCGATTCTGCAATCTGCCGAGGTTAACGCTGCGCAACTGATGCCGGTGATCGGGCGTTGCCTGATCAATGGCCAACCGCTGGATATCGGTGGTAGTGCGCTGAAAACCGCCAGGGTTTTCCCCTGGTGGGAAGTATCTGAATCGCTGCTCAACCACCTCGCCACCAAGTCCGCGACAACGAATATCAACAACCTGCTGAAGTGGTTGAGCGAGGACCGCCCTGATCTTTATGAGGCGTTCTCCGAAAGCGTGTTGCGGCACAAAGTCGCGAGCTTTCTTGAGATGCCAGACCTGCCTCAAGCGCCGAAATCAGCGTTGGTGGATTACCTGATGACGGAGCTGGACTGATGGATCAGATCGTACGGATCGAGCAGGAGCTCGACGGTTTCAAAGGCACACTGGTTTTGTATCGCCAGCAGCTTGGCAACTTCTTGAACCGGAACGCGGATAGGGTCAGCCGGGCGATGGACATGCCTTCGCTGTTGGACATGGAGCGGGTGATAAAACTCGGCGATACCACGACTGCGGTGAGCAGTGGCGACGATGATTTTATCTCGGGTCTTGCGCAGTGTCCGGCTAGTGGAATTCTGCAGATCGAGAGCAAGTTCGAATCGGTCTACGACATTCCGTTGGGGAGCATTCAGGTCGATGTGATTGCCAATGATGGCGGCGAAAGTACACCTGTCACACTCGATGAAAACGGTCAGGGGCAGTTCAAAGGCACGCCCGGCAAGTTCTACCGCGTTCATGTCCATAGTGAAGTCACCCCGACTCAAATCGATGATCTTTTCTCCTCCTACGACGGCCTGACCCAGGAGCTGGAAAGCTGGCTGCGCAAGGAATGGGAAGGGTTCAAGCCGCAGTGGTCGCAGCAATCGGCATCCGCTTCGTTGGCGGCGGTGGGCAACGGAGTGCTCGCGGGAGGTTGGGCGGCGATTCAGGCGGTTTGGGATGGCATGGGTGAACTCGCCGATATCCTGAAAGACCCCAACGCCTATGCCGAGAAGCTGGGTGAAAGCGCCGGCAGACTTGCCGATCTGGCCGTAACCGCTCCAGACAAGATGGAAAAGGCCATGTTGCTGACCAGCGACGAGGCGGCGCTGTGCTTGCTGATGCGCACCGCGACCTTGTGGCTGGAAGCATTGCCACCTTCGCAACTGGCCGGGTCTTCGGCTGAAGCGATTTCCAAGGTCGTGGTTGGCTTGGTCATCGACCTGTTGATTGGTTTGGTACTGAGTGTGGTCGGGGTTGRCATTGCCTGGCTGACCGTGCGCCTGGCCAAGTACAGCGCACAGATTTTTCAGGCCGCCATGGGCTTCGTGAAGTCGATGGTTGCGATCATCAACAACTTCATGGAGTACGTTGATCGCTACAAAAAGGTCGCCGCGCGCGGTGTTGCGGCGGGCCTGAAAAAAGGCCGGATGCAACTGCGCTGGGATGCCAAACGCAACACCACGCTCAAGCAAAACGAACACCACGACGACTCCCCGGATCAGGCGAAAAACCCCAACGGCGACAGCGCCGACTCAGTCGACAAAACCGCGACCAACCAATGCCCGGTGTCGATGGTCACCGGCGAAGAACTGCTGACCCTCACCGACGGTGCGCTGGACGGCATCCTGCCGTTCGACTTCACCCGACTCTATCGCACCAGCGCCGCCGAGATCGACTGCGGCCTCGGCTTTGGCTGGAGCCATTCGCTCGCCCA
>NZ_JBFTML010000041.1:0-83540 GCF_056396925.1 Pseudomonas sp. 05N433
CCGCTGGCGAAGCTGAGCACCGGCGCATCGTTGCTGCCGGTGACGGTGACAGTCACCAGATGGGTGGCGACGCCACCGAGGCCATCACTGACCTGCACACTGAACACTTCGTTGTGACTCTCGCCAGCCTTCAGTGATTGCACCGCACTGGCAACACCATCGGTGCCGTTGGCCAGGGTGTAGGTCCACTTACCGCTGCTGTCCACCGCGATCGAGCCATAGCTGCCGGTGTTTGACCCGGCAATGCTCCAGGTCGCGGTGGCTGCATGATCGATGTCGCTTGAACTGAACTGGCCGCTGACGCTGAGGGTGGTGTCTTCCTGCACGGCGCCGACATCGTTGCCGCTGGCGAAGCTGAGCACCGGCGCATCGTTGCTGCCGGTGACGGTGACAGTCACCTGCTGGGTGGCGACGCCACCGAGGCCATCGCTGACCTGCACGCTGAACACTTCGTTGTGACTCTCGCCAACCTTCAGTGATTGCACCGCACTGGCAACACCATCGGTGCCGTTGGCCAGGGTGTAGGTCCACTTACCGCTGCTGTCCACCGCGATCGAGCCGTAGGTGCCAGTATTGGACCCGGCAATGCTCCAGGTGGCGGTGGCCGCGTGATCGATGTCGCTCGAGCTGAACTGGCCACTGACACTGAGGGTGGTGTCTTCCTTCACGGCGCCGGCATCGTTGCCGCTCGCGAAGCTGAGCACCGGTGCGTCATTGCTGCCAGTAATGGTGATGGTCACAGTCTGCGTCGCCGAAGCAGCGTTAGCCGCGCCGCTGTTGTCGGTGGCGACCACGGTGTACGAGAAGGTGACGGTTTCACCCGCGCCGAGGAAATCGAGGTTCTGGCTGGTGCTGTAGTCCCAGCTGTTGTGATCAACCGAGAACCCGGCGACCAGTGCTGAGGCCACACCCGCATCGAGCGTGCCGCCGCTCCAGGCGATGTTGCCGTTGGAGGCGTGCGACACAGTCACCACGTCGATGTTGTCCACATCGGCAAAGCTCAGTGCGCCGCTGTCGCTCAGTGTGGCCGTACCGTTGCCTTCGCTCATGGCGCCGGTGGTGTCGGCAATCGTCAGCGTCGGCCGGTCGTTGGTGCCAGTGATGGTAATGGTCACGGTCTGTACCGTGCCGTCGCCGATCGCCACGTTATAAGTCTGGGTGAGGATCTGGCCTTCGCCCAGGAACTGCACGGCGGCGTTGTCTACCGCGAAGTGCCAGCCCAGCGAACCGCTACCGGTGCCGGTGCTGTCGTGCAGTGGATCTGTGGTGAAGCTGCCCAGGTAGCCGGAAGCGCCCGGTGTGACGGTGACGCTGTGGGTGTCGATCAGGTCGGCGTCGGTGAAGGTGATGCTGCCGTTGGCGGCGTAGTCGCCACTGTCTTCCTTGGCATCGCCGGTCTGCACGCCGCTGGTGATGTGCACCTGGTCGTTGGTGCCGGTGATGGTGATGATCACATTTTGCGTTGTCGACGAACCATGCCCATCACTGACGGTGACCACATAGGTTTCGGTAGCTGTCTGACCCTGGGCCAGGTACTGGGCTGCCGCATTGTTCACGGTGTAAGTCCAGTTAACGGTGCCGTTGGCCGCATTGGCCGCTTCAATGACAGAGGCAAGGCTGAAGTTGCCCAGCGCTGTGGTATTGCCTCCCGCCGCCACGAATGAAGCGGTATGCGTGTCGCTCAGATCGACATCGCTAAATGCAATCGTGCCTGTCGTACTCAGCGAATCGGTAGTGCTCGGCGTTGTGGGCGCATCTTCGGTCACCGTGCCAGCCTGCACGCTGACGTTCATCGTCACACTGTCATTCATACCGGCAAATTGCACTTGCGCAGTGGCCCAGCTGAGGGTGCCATTGCCGAGACGAATCGCATACGTAAAGCTGTCTGCCAGGGACGCTCCGGCAGCAAGCTCCTGAAGTTGCGTCTTGAAAGCAGTCGATAAGGTAGCGGCGTCGTAGCCGACTTTGCCATCCGATGTAATCCAGATTTTTGCCCCGTTGAGGCTGGTGTCGGTGCTCGTCGCCTCAATTCTGCTCGTGTCCTGGACCAGCAGATCGGCCGGGGCATAAACCTTGGTGGCAGTAGAAAGGCTGGTCGCGTTATCAACTGACCAGAGCGTCTTTGCGTTACCGCCCAGGTCATTGGACATGACATCCAGGTACACGACACCCTGCAGGTCTTCAGTGATGGTCACGTTGCTCGTGCCAATGACACCCGTAGTGAAAATGTCGTCCTGCGCCTGCGGCGTATTGGAAAACGAAGTAACGGTGCCGCCGCTGGTCGTGGTGGTGGTAGCCATGTCTTTCTCCCGAGAATGCTTTTTTTATTGGAATTGCCAGGGACTGCTAACAGGACGAAGTCCCGTGCTTGCGCCGCTCAGAGTGTTCAGGAGCGGTACGGGGCGGCTACCGGACATCGTCGACCGTCTGGGCTTGACGGGACAGGTGGTGCCGGCAGAGGGGCGCTGGTCTCGCGGGGGTGAAGAAACTCGCCGTACTTGAGGAGCGAATCGCAGAAGCGGTCGGGCGAACGTGGGCCCAAGCCTGAGGCTGCGCTGCGCGTGGCGCGCAGTATCCTGAGAGCGCCCATAGGGAAGGGACTCCTGAAGTAATGGCTGGATAAGGCCGTATTTTGGTACAGCACTGACTCAGGGATACGGCCTTTCCTGATATCAGTTTGATAGGTGTTTAGTTGTGGGGTCAGGCTTTGTAAAGGTGTTAAGCGCAGGTAACAGTACGATGTGCCAATATTCCGACAAGTGGGTGTTTTGGTGTCAATATTATGTCGATTTGTTTTTGGCGAAGTGACCGCAGGCACTCAATAGTGGTGCATCTCAAATGATCTGAAACCCTTATGCGGCAAGGGCTGGCTGCATAATTCCAGTACAAGGAAACTCTAAAATTGCAGCGTCAGCGGTTAGAAAAGCCCGTCAGAGCATTCCTCTGGCAGTTTTTTTCTTGCTCGAACCACCTGACGACTTACGTGGAAAGTCCGTTATTGCTGTGCCTTACTTCTGACTCCACTCAAGGAGCCAGCAATGCGACACAGAGGTGCACAGTTCTGGTTATGGACCGACACCCGTTTGCCTCACCGCACCCATGAAGAAGTGCTCGGTGACGGGGTACAAGTGGAAGTGCGGGCGCGCGTGGGTCATGAGGGAATCACCCAGGTGTTCATCGGTGTTTACGATGCCCGTGGGATCATGCTGTGTGAGGAGTTTCACGACAGGGGCCGTGATGAGACTTACTGTGCGGCGTTGAAGTGGGGCGCTCTACGAGCGGGCGAGATCGTCGCGGGCACGCAGGCCTTCGTTGCACCTCATCGGGTGCAACTGACGCTCGGCACGGTCATCACCGATGAGTCGGTACTGGCGCTGCGGCGGATGGAAATGAACGAACGTGAGCGTTTCAAGCTCAGCTGTGAAGATGCGTGGTCGGAATACCTGACCGCCAAAGCGGCCATGCTTGACCTCATGCGCGCGCCCAAAGTCGATCCCAGGGTCTGGGCGGACCACAAGGAGCGACTGAAGCAGGCGATTGACCGGCGCGTCTGTGTACAACGCGCCTATTTACGCTGAGCTATTCAGAACCTGATGCCCGGGGCTGTCGCAGGGTCTCGATGGTCGCGATCAGGTCATCGTAGGACACCGGTTTTCCAATGTACTGGTCAAAGCCCGATTGACGAGCCTTTTTAATATCGCTGATAGCGCCATAGCCAGTCAGGGCAATGGCCGGCACATCCTTGACATGCGGCAACTGACGTAATGCTTGCATCAGTTCATGGCCGTTCATGACCGGCATGCCCAAGTCCGAAATGATCAGGTCGAAGTGGCTGTTTGCAGCCGCGTCCAGAGCGTCCTTCGGATGATCGAAGGCAACGACTTCGGCGTCCTCCATTTCCAGCAGCATCTTCAGGGTTTCCAGTACCTCGGCGGAGTCGTCGACCAGCAGAATCGTCAGGCCGCTCAGTTTTCCTGATACCTCATCGGTTGGCGTTGTGGTTTGGGTTTTGCCTTCACTACTGGCCAGGGGCAAATAGACAGTGAAGGTACAGCCTTCCCCAACGCCCGGCGAACTCACTTCAACCGTGCCATGTTGCGCCTCGGTCAATTGGCGCACCAGTGACAAACCGATGCCCAGCCCTTCGCGCTGGTGGTTGGCGTGCTGTGTTTCAGCCTGGCCAAACAGGTCGAATACGTGTTCGAGGTTCTCGGCCGCGATGCCGGTGCCATTGTCCTTGACGTCCAGCTGCGCCATGTTCTCGGCCAGGCTGGCGATCAATTGTACGCGGCCGTCGGGCGGGGTGAATTTCAGTGCGTTATTCACCAGGTTCCAGATGATCTGCTCCAGGCGCGTCGGATCGGCGCGCACCATCAACGGCTCCGAAGGCACATGCAGCTCGACGGTGGTGCTGTGCTGGTCGTTGAGGACGACGGTGTAAATATCGCGCAGCACACTGGCCAGATCCACGGCGATCGGTTTGAGCTTGAGCTTGCCGGTGCGCACGCGGGCGACATCCAGCAGGTCGTCGATGATCCGCGCCTGGCTGCTGACGGCATCGCAAATGGTGTTGACGGCTTTGGCGGCCGGCGCCACCGACTTGGTCACCGGCAAGCGCCGTAACAGTTCGGCGTTGAGCTGGATCAGGTTCAGAGGATGCTTGAGTTCGTGGGACATGACCGCGAAGAACTCATCCTTGAGGTAATTGGTGTTCAGCGTCTCGGCCAGTTGTTGGCTTTGTTCCTCATGCTGGCGTTTGTGACCGGTCAGGTCCCGGGCGATTTTCACGTAGCCGCGAAGGTTGTCACCGCTGAGCAAGGTCACTTCGCCGCTGCAATAGAAGCGGCTGCCGTCCTTGCGCAGGTGCCAGCGTTCATCTTCGGAACGGCCATGGGTGCGAGCCCCCAGCAGTTCGGATTCAGGCACGCCGGAGGCGCGGTCTTCGGCGGAAAAAATGAAGTCGTAGTAAGCGCCTTCGGCCTCAGCCTTGCTGTAGCCGAAGATCAGTTCGGCGCCTTTGTTCCAGGTGGTGATCACGCCTTGTTCATCAAGGGTGATGATCGCGTAGTCGCGGGTGCTTTCGGCCACCAGGCGCATGCGTTCTTCGCCCAGGCGCAGCTCTTCTTCGGCCTCGCGGCGTTTGGTGATGTCAATGAACGTCAGCACGGTGCCGTCGATACGGTCTTCGCTGGAGCGATAGGGCAGCAGGCGGGCGATGTACCAGTGCTTGTCGGTGCTGCTGACTTCACGTTCGATCATGTTCAATGATTCGAACACCGATGCCGCGTCACTCGCCAGGTCGTCGTAGTGCAGGCGATGGGTGATGTCGAGCAGGGAGCGACCGGTGTCCATCGGCAACATGCTGAAAATATCGGTGGCGCGTGGGGTGAACCACTTGATCCGCATACTGCGGTCGACAAACACCGTGGCAATGTCGGTGGAGGCGATCAGGTTGGTCAGGTAGTCGTTGATCTTGTCAGTTTCTTCGACTTTGGTTTTCAGCTCGTAGTTGACCGTCAGCAGCTCTTCATTGATCGATTGCAGCTCTTCCTTGCTGGTTTCCAGCTCTTCGGTGGCCGAGCGCAGTTCTTCGTTGATCGCCTGCATTTCTTCGTTGGAAGCTTTCAGTTCTTCACTGGAAATTTCCGATTGTTCAATGGTGTCCTGCAAGTGCAGTTTGGTGCGTTGCAGTTCACGCTCAAGATTGGACAGCACCTGGCTTTCGGTTTGAAGCAGGGTCTTGGCCGTCGCTTGCGAAGGATCGACTTCGACTTCCTCGAAAATCACCAGAATGAACTCGCCGTCCGCCTCTTCATCCTTGTAAGGCTGCGCCTCGAGGCTGACCTTGTAATGCCGCTCTTCGCGCTTGACCGGCACCTCGCGGGATTTCACGGCCAGGCCGCTCTGCTGGACCTGGAACAGCGTGGTGCGGATTTCCAGGCGCAGCTCTGACAGGATCAGAGTCAGCAGGTTGCGTGACAGCTCACCGCCCACATGCCGAAGGAAACGCCCGGCAGTTTCGCTCATGTGCAGGATGTCGGCGTTGGCATCGACGATCATGCTCGGCGGGGCCGCGCGTTCGAGGGCGCGCTGGTGGATGTCGGCAAACGACAGTTTGCGCTGCACGGCGTGTTGCGGTGCCTGATGGGAAATATTGGAGCGCACATAACCACCGCGCGGCACGGTCGGCGTGCGTCGGCTGTTGGCGGTGCCGGTCTTGGCGCGGAAGATCCGGTTGCGTTTGTCCACCGGCGTGAACAGCTCATGGCAAGCGTCTGCACTTTCGGAGGAACCGAGGAACAGAAAACCGCCGGGGCGCAAGGCGAAGTGGAACATCTGCAGGATTTCGCGCTGTACTTCGCGATCCAGATAGATCAACAGGTTCCGGCACACGATCAGGTCGATTTGCGAGAAGGGTGGATCGGACAGCAGGCTGTGTTTGGCGAACAGCACCTTCTCGCGGATTTCCTTGCGAATCCGATAGTGCTCATCTTCCTTGATGAAGTAATGCCGCAGCCGCGTCGGCGGCACATCCGTCACGATGGCTTGCGGGTACAGGCCGGCCCGGCCGAAGCTGATGGCGCGCTCGTCGATGTCGGTGGCGAAAACTTGCAGTGAGGCCTTGCTGGC
Source organism: Pseudomonas sp. 05N433 (assembly GCF_056396925.1). Taxonomy (NCBI): domain Bacteria; kingdom Pseudomonadati; phylum Pseudomonadota; class Gammaproteobacteria; order Pseudomonadales; family Pseudomonadaceae; genus Pseudomonas; species Pseudomonas sp. 05N433. The sequence continues at coordinate 6,631 of NZ_JBFTML010000041.1, forward strand.
TTCCTGTTGCAGCTGATCATTGACCAGCATCGCCAGGCTATAGGCTTCTTCGCCGGTGGAACAGCCAGCCGACCAGACCCGGATTTCTTCCTTTTCAGGCTGCGCCGAAACCGCGGCGCTGACCAGTTGCGGAATGACATCCCGCTCCAGCGCTTCGAAGGCTTCGCGATCACGGAAAAAGTTGGTCACGCCGATCAGCATGTCCCCCAGCAGCGCCTTGGTTTCTTCGGGATTGCTTAGCAGGTAGCGGTAATAAGCTCCCAAGTCGGGCTGGGCCGTGACCTGCATCCGGCGTTCGATCCGCCGCAATACCGTTGCGCGTTTATAGTGCTTGAAGTCATGACCGGTGCCGGTACGCAACTGGATCAGGATGTCGTGCAGCATTTGTTCGGCGAGCACGGCATCACGTTCGGCTACAGAGGCGAAGGATTGCAGTTCCGGATCATTGGCGGCGGGCAAGCTGATTTCCCGGGAGTTGTGCCACAGGTCCAGCAGCTTTTGCGGCATGTCTGCTACGGGCAATACCAGATCGACCATGCCGGTTTCGATGGCCGCCCGAGGCATACCGTCGAACTCGGCGTCTTCCGGTACCTGGGCCAGGGTAATGCCGCCCTGTTCCTTGATACGCGACAGGCCGACTGCGCCGTCGGAACCGCTGCCCGAGAGCACCAGGCAGAAGGCGCGCTCGCGGTGTACTTGCGCCAGGTCGCGGAAGAACAGATCGATCGAGGCATGGCGTCCCAGTTGTGGGTCGTTTTCAATTACCTCAAGGTTATTGCCATTCATCACCAGTCGCCGCGCCGGCGGGATGACATAGACCCGGTTTTTCTCGATCGGTACGGTTTCGGTGACCTGCAGAACCGGCATCCGGGTCGATTCCTGGATGATCTTGTCTGCGACGCTTTGGTGGTCGGGCGACAGGTGAAGAATGATCACAAACGCCATGCCGTTGTCGTTAGGCATGTTCTCGAAAAACAATTTGATGGCTTGCAGCCCGCCAGCCGACGCACCGATGCCCACCACTGGAAAATCCAGGGTACTGAGGGTCAGGGCCTTTCGCTCGGGAGCCGTGGCCGAGTGCTTGGGGGTGGTGGTCATTTCCTGGCCTTTGCCGGCGATTTAGAGCGTATTGGGTTCAAGCGGATAATAATTAGCGTGCTTCAATAAATCAGGATAATCCCGTTTTTCAATAACGCCTTCAAATATTTAGCGCAGCCGTATGATCTTTTGGCAGTAAAAGGAACGATTGCACTCCCGCTGCTTCAAGGGAACGCGACTACTGGCCGATAACGCGACAAGCCGTTGTGATTTCATCGCTGGCGGCCGGTAAAGCTCATCACGCGATTGTGCGAAATTGCTTGATAGCCAATGGCCTCTCGCTATCATCTGCGCGCCTGAAAGGCCGCGAAGCTGAACTCGCAGCCATTGCCTTTAGGTTGTTCTTCCTTAAATTGCCTGGAAATCTTCGATGCTGTCGTATCACCAAAAAAGCTTTTTGATCGTCGATGATTTCTCGGATTTCCGCAGTTCCGTCAGGTCCATGCTGCGGGAGCTGGGCGTCAAGGACGTCGACACCGCTGATACCGGTGAGCAGGCGCTGCGCATGTGCTCGCAGAAGTCCTACGACTTCATCCTGCAGGATTTCCACCTGGGCGATGGCAAGAAAAACGGTCAGCAGGTGCTCGAAGACCTGATGATCGAGAAGCTGATCAGCCACGAAAGTGTGTTTGTCATGGTCACCGCCGAAACCAGCCAGGCCATGGTGCTCAGCGCACTGGAGCATGAGCCCGACGCTTACCTGACCAAACCGTTCAACCGCTCCGGCCTGGCCCAGCGCCTGGAGCGACTGGAACAGCGCAAGACCTTGCTCAAGCCGATCCTGCAAGCGCTTGACCGGGGCAAACCGGTTGAAGTGCTCAACGCCTGCATCGCCTTGTGCAAACAGGACATTCGTTATTCGCCGCTGTGCCTGCGCTACCGCGCCGATGCATTGCGCGACTTGAACCAGAACGAAGCGCTGGAGCGTCTTTACGACAGCATCATTGCAGATCGGCCTTTGCCCTGGGCGTTTGCCGGATTGGGCCAATTGCTGTTCAAGCGCGGGCAGGTCAGCCAGGCCAAGGGCATTTACGAAAAAGCCTTGAAAGTCTTCCCGATGATGCCGGCCCTCTACGATGGCATGGCCGATGTGCTGGTCGCCGAAGGTGACACCAAAGCGGCGCAGAAAGTGTTGGAAGAAGCAATTCGCCTGTCGCCGCTGGCGGTGCGCCGGCAAGCGTTGCTGGGCAAGTTGGCAATGGCCAACGAAGATTTCGACACTGCCTCCAAAGCCTATCGCCAGGCCGTGAACCAAGGGGCGCAGTCACGGTTCAAGGATGCGGAAAGCAACCTCGGCCTGGCCCATGCCTTGATCAGCAAAGGCTCGGAAAAGGGCCTGGACACGCGGACCCGCCTGGAAATCAACACGACGCTGAGTGCAGTGGCGAAGGAGAACCCTTCCGACCCAGGCCTGCAGATTCGTGCGCGTCTGATGAAGGCCACCAGCCTGCTGCTCAACGATGCCGAGACCGCCGAGAAGCTCACCGAGCAAGCGATGATGCGCCTCGATGGCATGGAACAGTTCATGAGCGCCGAAGCGGCGCTGCTGGTGGCCAAGCAGCTGCAAATGCTGGGGCAGGCGAGTGCCGGTGCTTCGATGTTGAAAAACTGTGCGGAAATCTACGGCGACGATCCGACCGTAATGAAGGGCATCGCCAAGCTGACCGACGACCCGACCATCCTCAACTCGGGCAACGCCGCCGCCGACCTCAACCGTCAGGGCGTGCGGGTGTACAAGACCGGCAACCTGGTGGAAGCCCGGGAAGTGTTCCGCAAAGCCCTGGCGCTGCAACCGAAGAACATCAGTATTGCCCTGAACATGGCGCAGTCGCTGCTGCATGGCACCGACACCAGCGTCCCGTCGGCCGAGCTGGAAGAGTGCCGGGCCTGCCTGAAAACGGTCGGCCTGATGCCCGATACCGATGCGCGTTATCCGCGCTACCAGAAACTGAAAATCAAGGCGTTCGGCGAATGATCGACAGCGAACCGTCACTCGACTTCTCTACGGTGATTGCCTCCACCGTGCACGACATGAAGAACTCTCTGGCCATGCTGATGCAGGCGCACAGCCAATGGCTGGCGCGTTTGCCCGACCCTGAGCGGCACACCCCGGAGCAGGGCGTCATCGACTTCGAGTTCGCCCACCTCAATGGCATGCTGGTGCAGTTGCTGGGGCTGTACAAGCTGGGCGTCAACCAGATGCCATTGCAGCCGGCCTACCATGAGCTCGATGACTTCATCGAGGCGCAACTGGCGGCTCATCAAGAAGTGTTCGCCAGCCGCGGCATTATCGCGACCTATGAAGTGGACCCGTTGAGCCCGCTGGGTTTCTTCGATCGGGAGCTGATTGCCTCGGTGCTCGCCAATTGCATCAACAACGCCATTCGTTATGCCCGGCATGCCTTGTTGATCAGTGTCAGCGATGAGGCCGGGCAATTGGTGCTGACCATCAACGACGATGGTGAGGGTTATCCACCCGAGATGATCGAGCGTCAGGCCGACTATGTGCAGGGCATCAACCACAGCAGCGGCAGTACCGGCCTGGGCTTGTACTTTGCCGGGCGGATTGCCGCCTTGCATCAGCGTGATGGTGTGGGCGGACGTACCGAAATCAGTAATGGCGGGCCATTGGGCGGCGGCGTGTTCAGCCTCTATCTCCCCTGAACGACACGTTCCTCACAGGATTGCGCCTTTTTGTTTGACGCTGCTTGATATTCCGAACAGCCGGAGCCTATTTTGTACGGGTCGCCGTTCGCGGCTCGTACAACAACAAGGATTGCGTCATGACAACCGATGGCCATCGCTCACTCGCGCAGCGATTGACGGGCATTGATGAGATTGAATGTGTCACGCCGGACCTGAACGGCGTGCCACGCGGCAAAGTAATGACCGCTGAAGGATTTCTTGAGGGGCGGCGTTTGCAGATGGCGCGGGGAGTGCTGCTGCAATGCATCATGGGCGGCTATCCGCCCGCGCACTTTTACGGCAGCGATGATGGCGATCTGGCGCTGGTGCCTGATCCGGGGCAGATCCACCGCTTGCCCTGGAGTTCGCACCCTCGGGCACTGGCCATATGCGATGCACAGGAACTGACGGGCGAGAGCTCGCACCTGTCGACTCGCGGCCAACTCAAGGCGGTGATCGCTCGCTACGCCGCCCTCGGTCTGGCGCCGGTCGTGGCGACCGAGCTGGAATTCTTTGTGTTCGCGCCCAACCCTGACCCGACGCAACCCTTCCAGCCTCCAGTGGGCCTGGACGGTCGTCGCGAGGACGGTCATTCGGCATTCAGCATCAGCTCCAATAACGGCTTGCGGCCGTTCTTCACTGAAGTCTACGCAGGCATGGCGGCGCTGGGCTTGCCGCGCGATACCTTCATGCACGAGATGGGCGTCAGCCAGTTCGAGATCAACCTGCTGCATGGCGATCCGCTGCTGTTGGCCGACCAGACCTTGCTGTTCAAGCATCTGCTCAAGGAAGTGGCGCTCAAGCATGGCCTGACCGTGGTCTGCATGGCCAAGCCGTTGGCTCACACGCCGRGCAGTTCGATGCATATTCACCAGAGCGTCGTCGAGATCGACAGCGGGCGTAACGTGTTCAGCGACAAGGCCGGCGAGCCGACCGCGACCTTCCGTCATTTCATCGGTGGTCAACAGGCCGGCCTGGCGGATTTCACTGCGCTGTTTGCGCCGAACGTGAACTCTTATCAGCGCCTGTGTCATCCTTTTGCATCGCCCAATAATGCCTGCTGGTCCCATGATAACCGCGCGGCCGGCCTGCGCATTCCGGCCAGTTCACCGGTCGCTCGTCGGGTCGAAAACCGCCTGCCGGGGGCTGACGCCAACCCGTATCTGGCGATCGCCGCGAGCCTGGCGTCGGGGCTGTATGGCATCGAAAACAAACTGGAACCGAGCGAAGCGGCACGGGGCGAATTCGTAGTGCCGGATAATCTTGCGTTGCCGTGTACCTTGCATGCCGCTCTTGAACGTCTGAAACGTAGCCAATTGGCGAAGGAACTGTTCGGCAAGGAGTTCATCGAAGGCTACATCGCTTCGAAGACCCTGGAGTTGACCAGCTTCCTCGATGAAATTACTCCCTGGGAACGGCGTGTTCTAGCAGCCCAGGCCTGACGACCTGTCGCCATCGGGCTATCGTTGTCGATAGCCCGATACTCACTGCAAGGAGCCGCTCGGAACGCCAATGCGCCAAATCCTGAAATCCTTTCGAGGACTTTATTTCGCCTCGCTGATGATGTTGATCGGCTCGGGCCTGTTGAGTACTTACCTTGCCCTGCGCCTGGCGGCCGATAAGGTCGACAGCCTGTGGGTCGGCGCGTTGATGGCGGCCAACTATTTCGGCCTGGTGCTGGGCGGCAAGATCGGCCATCGGCTGATTGCCCGGGTCGGGCATATTCGAGCTTATTCAGCCTGCGCCGGGATCGTCGGTGCGGCGGTGCTGGGCCATGGCCTGGTGGACTGGCTGCCCGCGTGGCTGTTCCTGCGGGTGATCGTTGGCCTGGGCATGATGTGCCAGTACATGGTGATCGAAAGCTGGCTCAATGAGCAGGCAGAAGCCAAGCAGCGTGGCGTGGTGTTCAGCGGCTACATGATCGCTTCGTACCTGGGGCTGGTGTTGGGCCAGCTGATTCTGGTCATGCACCCGGGCCTGGGCCTGGAACTGCTGATGCTGGTCGCTCTGTGTTTCGCCCTGTGTCTGGTGCCGGTGGCCCTGACCCGGCGGATTCACCCGGCGCCATTGCACCCGGCGCCGATGGAACCGCGCTTCTTCATCAAACGCGTGCCGCAGTCACTGAGCACGGTGTTGGGGGCGGGATTGATCGTCGGTTCGTTCTACGGCCTGGCGCCGCTGTATGCCTCCCAGCAAGGATTGTCCACCGAGCAGGTCGGTCTGTTCATGGGCAGCTGCATTTTTGCAGGCCTGGTGGTGCAGTGGCCGTTGGGATGGCTATCGGATCGTTATGACCGGGCGGTATTGATCCGAAGTTTTGCGTTTAGCCTGGCACTGGCCGCGTTGCCGCTGGCGATCATGCCGCAGGTGCAACTGGAGGTGCTGTTCATCGCCGGGTTCCTCTGTTCGTTGGTGCAATTCTGTCTGTACCCGCTGGCGGTGGCGTTCTCCAACGACCACGTCGAGGGTGATCGCCGGGTGTCGCTGACGGCGATGCTGCTGGTGACTTACGGTGTCGGCGCGAGTGTCGGACCGTTGGTGGCAGGGGTATTGATGAAGTTGTTCGGCAGCCAGATGCTGTATGCCTTTTTCAGTTTTTTTGCATTGGTGCTGGTGTGGCGAATCCGCCCGAAAGCAGTCACCAATCTGCATCAGGTGGACGATGCTCCACTGCATCACGTGGCCATGCCGGACAGCATGACGAGTTCGCCACTGGTGGCTTGCCTTGACCCGCGTGTCGATGAGCAGGTGGTGCAGGATCAGATGCAGAACCCGGTCAACCCGGAGGCTGATGTCAATCCGGATGCCGAGCCAGAACCTGAACCTGAACCAGTTTCGGATTCAGAAGACCCGGACGCAGGTCGCGAGCAAAGTTTTACCGAAGCGCGGCCTTGATCAAGACATAAAAAAACGGGCAATCCCCGCAAGGGACTGCCCGTTTTTTATTGGCGGGGTGTATCAGAAGTCGTCTTTGTCAAAGCGCCGCGCTTCACGCTGAAGCTGATAGACGAACCGCTCGACCTGCCGTTGCACCAGGCCGCTCATGTTGTGAAAGCGCACGCCGGCGAAGGTGGTGTTGATCTTTTCTTCAAAGTGCAGGTAACGCAGCTCCACYGGTGCCGTCATGCTGCCGAAGGGCAGGGCGGCGATGAAGCGGTCGTAGACCTGGCCCAATTGCAGCTTGGCGGTGATGTCGCCTTCGAAGCGCAATTTGCAGCCGGTGGCGGAGATGTCCAGCAGTTTGCCAGCGAGGGGCGACTTGAGTTTCTCGCCCCCCAGCTCGACATTGACCAGTTGTGCCAGCTTCAACGCAGCGCGGAAAGCATTGCGGCGCTGGTGGTAAACCACCTCATCGGGCAGCGTGCCGCGGTAGCAGCGGCCATCGCCGGACTCGTCGATGGTCAGCGGGCCATTGCTTTCCCAGGCGATGCGCACGCCGTCGTGGAAGCCTTCGACCTTGAACGGTTCGCCGGCCAGCAGAAAGCGTTCGCCGTCGCGCGGGATCATTTCGTCCAGGGCGATCATGTTGCTGTCACGGTCGACGTCCACCAGATAACTCTGGAAGCGCTGGCTGCGCTCGTGGAACGTGATGATCAGCGGGTCATGGCTGTCTTGCAGCTGACGCAGGTTGCCGGAGATTTCCAAAGGCGTGGTGAGCACCTTGGGTGGCTGCGGAGCATCTTCCGCGCTTAAGGCATTGGACACGGGGTATCAATCTCCAGGCAAATATGACTACTGGCCGGCATTCTGCCAGCATGTTGCGTGTCTTGATAGGGCGTGCTCATTGAAAGGCTTAAGCCTGACTGAGCGGGCGTGGCTTGGCGAGCTTGGAGGTTGATCCGCGGGCATCGTAGAGCGCTGGCGGCTCGCCGCCGGTGAGGATTTTCAGCTGGTTGGCCGTGGCGGCCTGCTGCACCAGAATCGACTGGCCATTGTTGACATTGGCGGCTTGGCACTGGGCCAGGAGGTCGGTGAGCACGTCGCTCTGTCCCAGCAATCGTTCGCCAATGCTCGACTGGCTGGCGAGTTGCTCCAGGCCCTGGCGGTTGGTTGGCAGGTTGAGGCTGGCGAGGATTTCACTGCGCTTGCGGCCATGCTGTTCGAGCAGAATGATCAATGCCTGTTTATGCGCCAGAATTTCTTCGAGCAGTGGCATGTCGCGACCGTGCAAGGCAAGGGACTCGGTTTGCAGTAGCTCCAGCAGTTGTTGCGCCGGGGCGAAGTCGTCGATGATCAGTTGCAGTAATTGAGTGTCGTGCATGGCTGGCCTTGGGTTTTAAGCGTCCAAAAGCCTGGCGCGGGCCGTGGCCTAGCGCTGGGCTTCGAAGTTGAGCAGTTTGCTGGCTACACGGTTGCTGTCGACTTTATAGCTGCCATCGGCAATCGCTGCTTTCAACTCGGCCACGCGGGCGTTGTCGACGGCAGGCTGATCGCGCAGCTTGTCAGTGACCTTCTGCAACTGTTGAGCCTCATTGCTGAGGTGTACCGATTCCCCGCTTTTGGTGGTACTGGCCTGTTCGGCCGGGGTATTCAGCGGCGCGGATTGGCCGGCTTCGGCGGTTTCCTTGGCGGTGCTGGTACGCGTACTGCCCGTAAGTGACGAGGAGCTGTTTAAACGACTGAAATCGATGACCATGACAAAAAACCTCTGGATATTTGGACGCTTGCCATGTTTTCGGCGATTCCCCGAAAAACTTTAGGCCCATTTATCAATGAGCTCGCATGCGCCAGCGCATGCCCTGCATGCGGCACAGTTTAGGCAACCGCCAGGCGGTGCGCCATCACTTCACAAACACAGAGCCCTTACATGGCCACTTCCACCTGGCCGGGCGCTGTGACTTGCGCCTTGATGACCCGCTGGGAGTTAAGGTTCTTCACGCGAATCTGTTCCCTCAGGCCGCCGTTGGACAGCGCTTCACCCGGCATGCGCACACTGAGCGTACCACTGCGGGCGGTAATCACCACCTGGTCGCCCTTGCGAACCACTTCCGCCTGTTCGAGATGCACCAGCGTAATGATCTGATCGGCGACCATTGGTCGGGTAAGTTTTTGCCCGATAGCCTGATCGACGGAAGTCAGAAACCCCTGATTTATCAGGCTGATATCACGCTCGCGCAGGGTTACGTCCTGAGGTTCGATAATCCCTGTGCGCTTGAGCGGACGAGTGGTCGTCACAATGTCGCGAAACAGCTTCACTTGAGCGGGCACGAAGACCGTCCAGGGTGAGGCGCCATCGCAGCGAACCTTGACCGTGACCCGTCCCAGAGGCCTTGCCGGGCTCTCGAGGGTGGCTGTCAATTCCTTGTCGCACATAGGCATGCGCAGGCGCGGATCGAGCTGGTTGACCTGGATTTCGTAGCGACCTTGCGTTTGACTGGTGGCCAGATAGTCCTCTACGGTGAATTCAAGAAAGCCTTGGGTGACGCCGATAAGCATGTCAGGCAAGGTAACCGTATCAGCAAGGGCAGGGCTGCCAGCGTTGAACAGGCAAGCGGCCGACATCGCGCAGAGCAATCTGCGGCAGGTTGATGTCAGGTGTCGGAAAAATGTCGGTTCTGTGTTCATAAGAGTTAAAAAGCAAGCGCCGTGCCGTTTCGTGATGAATGTGCGTCGCAACACACTTAGCGTTGGTGTAGGAGTCTGGGCATGGCTGGTGTAATGGATTCGGTGAACCAGCGCACGCAACTGGTAGGGCAGAATCGCCTTGAGCTGTTGTTGTTCCGTCTCGACGGCCAGCAGCTGTATGGGATCAACGTGTTCAAGGTTCGCGAGGTGCTGCAATGCCCCAAGCTGACCCTGATGCCCAAGTCCAGTCCTGTCGTGTGCGGTGTGGCGAATATTCGGGGGGCAACCATTCCGATCCTGGATCTGGCGATGGCGACCGGTGCCGGTCGGTTGCTGGACCAGAGCAATCCCTTCGTGATCATCACGGAGTACAACACCAAGACCCAGGGTTTCCTGGTTCGGTCGGTGGAGCGCATCGTCAACATGAACTGGGAGGAGATTCATCCGCCACCCAAGGGCACGGGGCGCGATCACTACCTGACGGCTGTGACTCGGGTCGACAACCAGTTAGTCGAAATCATCGACGTCGAGAAGGTGCTGGCGGAAGTGGCGCCGACGCCGGAAGCGATTTCGGTGGGCGTGGTCGATGTTGAGACCCAGCACAAGGCGCTCTCTTTGCGCGTATTGACGGTCGACGACTCGTCGGTGGCACGCAAGCAGGTGACCCGTTGCCTGCAAACGATCGGTGTCGAAGTGGTGGCGTTGAACGACGGCCGGCAAGCGCTGGATTACCTGCGCAAGCTGGTTGACGAGGGGAAGAAGCCGGAAGAAGAGTTCCTGATGATGATCTCCGACATCGAGATGCCGGAGATGGACGGGTACACCCTGACGGCCGAGATCCGCGCCGATCCGCGCATGCAAAAGCTCCATATCATCCTGCATACTTCGTTGTCGGGAGTGTTCAATCAGGCGATGGTCAAGAAGGTCGGTGCCGATGACTTCCTGGCCAAGTTCCGTCCTGATGACCTGGCATCCCGGGTAGTCGACCGGATCAAAGCAGCAGATAACAGCTAGAGGCCTTCTGCCCCTGGCGGTCAACACGATTTAAGAGGCGGTATCTTTGTCTACGGGTAATTTGGATTTCGAACAGTTCCGGGTATTCCTGGAAAAAGCCTGTGGCATTTTGCTCGGTGAAAACAAGCAATATCTGGTCTCGAGCCGTCTCAACAAACTGATGGAACAGCAGGGCATCAAATCGTTGGGTGAGCTGGTTCAGCGCATCCAGACCCAGCCGCGCAGCGGTTTGCGCGAGATGGTGGTGGATGCCATGACGACCAACGAAACCCTGTGGTTTCGTGACACCTATCCGTTTGAAGTCTTGAAGAACAAGGTATTGCCTGAAGCGATCAAGGCCAGCCCCGGTCAGCGCCTGCGGATCTGGTCGGCGGCGTGTTCGTCGGGTCAGGAACCGTATTCGCTGTCGATGTCCATCGATGAGTTCGAACGGGTCAACATGGGCCAGTTGAAGATGGGCGTGCAGATCGTTGCCACCGACCTGTCCGGCAGCATGCTGACCAACTGCAAGACCGGCGAGTACGACAGCCTGGCCATCGGTCGCGGTCTGTCGCCCGAGCGCCTTCAGCGTTACTTCGACCCCAAGGGGCCGGGGCGCTGGGCCATCAAGGCACCAATCAAGAGTCGGGTGGAGTTTCGCTCGTTCAACTTGCTGGACAGCTACGCAAGCCTGGGCAAGTTTGACATCGTGTTCTGCCGCAACGTGCTGATCTACTTCTCCGCCGAGGTGAAGAAAGACATCCTGTTGCGCATTCACAGCACGCTCAAGCCGGGCGGTTATCTGTTCCTTGGCGCGTCCGAAGCGCTGAACGGTTTGCCGGACCATTACCAGATGGTCCAGTGCAGCCCGGGGATCATTTACCAGGCGAAGTGATTCGTTGACGGCATAAAAAACGGGAGTCCATTAGGACTCCCGTTTTTTTATGCCTGTGACACCACGCTCCCACAGGGGCAAGTAGCGTTCTTTGGATGGTGARAAGCGGCAGAAAAGCGGCAGGCGGCGGAAATCGGTTGCCGCTTTTCTGGCATTGCCGCCTCGTTACTGCTCGCAAAGCCCCGGTTTACGGGCTTTTTTGAATTGGCACGCCGCTTGCTATGTTCACGTTACGAAAAATCAGGTCACCCGAAGGTTTCCCGACATGAGCATCAGCTTCGATAAAGCGCTCGGTATCCACGAACAAGCCCTGGGCTTCCGCGCTCAGCGTGCTGAAGTCCTGGCCAACAACATCGCCAACGCCGACACCCCGAACTACAAGGCTCGGGATCTGGACTTCTCGAAAGTGCTCGCCGAGCAGAACGAGAAAACCAAAAACGGCAAGTTCGCCTTGAGCATGACCAACAGCCGTCACATCGAAGCTGAAGGCCTGGGCAATGGCGACGAGTCGCTGATGTATCGCACGCCGATGCAACCGTCGATCGACCAGAACACCGTGGATGCCCAACTGGAACAGTCGAACTACGCGGAAAACGCGGTCAACTTCCAGGCCAGCTTCACCCTGCTCAACAGTAAATTCAAAGGGCTGGTGTCAGCCCTGCGCGGAGAGTAATTCATGTCCCTGTCCAGTGTTTTCAACATTGCCGGTAGCGGCATGAGTGCCCAGACCACTCGCTTGAACACCGTTGCCAGTAACATCGCCAACGCCGAGACCGTTTCGTCGAGCATCGACCAGACCTACCGCGCCCGTCACCCGGTGTTCGCCACCATGTTCCAGGGCGGCCAGAGCGGCGGCAGCGATTCGCTGTTCCAGAACCAGGACGCGGCCGGTCAAGGCGTGCAAGTGCTGGGTGTGGTCGAAGACCAGAGCAACCTTGAAGCGCGCTACGAGCCGAATCATCCGGCCGCCGATGCCAAGGGCTACGTCTACTACCCGAACGTCAACGTCGTCGAAGAAATGGCCGACATGATTTCCGCAAGCCGTTCGTTCCAGACCAACGCCGAAATGATGAACACCGCCAAAACCATGATGCAGAAGGTCCTGACCCTCGGTCAGTGATAAGGGGCGACTTTCGATGAGTGTTACCGATACCACCAGCGGCGTAAGCCTCAAGGATGTCCTGGCCAACTCTTCGGTCAAGACCACGACCACCAGTGATGGTCTTTCCGCGGCGACCAGCAGTGCCACCGGCAGCAAGGCATTGGGCAAGGATGCGTTCCTGCAACTGCTGGTCACCCAGCTGAAAAACCAGAACCCGCTCGATCCTCAGGACAACAGCGCGTTCGTAGCCCAGTTGGCGCAGTTCAGTAGTCTGGAAGGCATCACCACGCTGAACGACACCGTCAGCGGCATTGCCAGCAACTACAACTCGTCGCAAGCTCTGCAGGCTTCTTCGCTGGTGGGCCGTTCGGTCATCGCGCAGACCGGCAAAGCCGTGGTCGACACCTCCAAGAACCTCAACGGTACGGTTGTGCTGCCGGCGTCGGCGAACCCGGTTACGCTCAAAATCAGTGACGCCGAAGGCAAGACCATCCGCACCATCGACATGGGCAGCCAGAGCGCTGGCAACGCCAGTTTCATCTGGGACGGCAAAAACGATGCCGGAGCAGTCGCCGCGGCCGGCACGTACTCCTTCTCTGCCAGCGCAACCTACGACGGCAAAGCGACCTCACTGGTTACTTACCTGCCGGCAACCGTCAACAGCGTGACCATCAGCCAGACCGGCGGTGAGCTGATGCTGAACCTGGCAGGCCAGGGCAGCGTTGCCCTGTCCAAAGTGCAAACCATTGGTCTATAGAGCCGACTAACACGGCACAAAGGAGTGGAATATGTCTTTCAATATCGGCCTTAGCGGTCTCTATGCAGCCAACAAACAACTGGACGTGACCGGCAACAACATCGCCAACGTCGCGACCACCGGTTTCAAATCGTCCCGTGCAGAATTCGAAGACGTGTACTCGGCCACTCGCCTGGGTACCGGCAGCAAGACCATCGGTAACGGCGTGCGCCTGGCCAACGTTTCCCAGCAGTTCAGCCAGGGTGATGTGAACAACACCGGCAACGTGCTGGACATGGGCATTCAGGGCAACGGCTTCTTCATCCTCAGCGACAACGGTTCCCTGAGTTACACCCGTGCCGGTGCGTTCAAGACCGACGCTCAAAACTTTGTGGTCGATAACAACGGCAACCGTTTGCAGGGTTATGGCGTCGATTCCAATGGCAAGATCATCAACGGTGTGTTGACTGACTTGAAGATCGACACCTCGAGCCTGAAGCCGAATCCGACTACCAAGGTTGATCAGACGATGAACCTGAACTCGGCGGAAACCACGCCGACCGTGGCCCCGTTCAGCCCGACCGATACCAACAGCTATAACAAGACCATCTCCACCAAGGTCTACGACAGCCAGGGTAACGAGCACACCATGGATCAGTACTACGTGAAGACGGGTACCAATGCCTGGCGTGTCTATACCTACATGGACGGTCGCTCCCCGGCCAACCCTGCAACCACGCCTCCAGTGCCGATCACCGCTGACATCACTTTCAACTCCGACGGCAGCATTAACACGCTGACGGCGGGTGCCGGCTGGACCCAGACTGGCAACACGTTGACCATGACCGGTTGGGTGCCAGGTGCCATTACCAACGCCGCAACGATTCCTGTGACCTGGGGGCCGAACGGTTCCGTCGCTGCCACTGGCGGTATCGCGTTCAACATGGCGCTGACCACTTCTTACAACTCGCCAACCGCCCGTACCGCCCAATACCAGGACGGCTACGCCACCGGCCAGATCTCCAGCCTGACCATCGACGCCAGCGGCGTCATGACCGCCAACTTCAGCAACCAGCAAACCAAGGCCATCGGCCAGGTGGCTGTGGCGAGCTTCGCCAACGAGCAAGGCTTGCAGCCAATTGGCGGTACGCGCTGGAAAGAAACCTTCGCCTCCGGTGTGGCCGGTGTCGATGCGCCGAAGACCGGTACCCTGGGTTCGGTCGTGTCCAACTCGCTGGAAGAGTCCAACGTCAACCTGACCAACGAACTGGTTGATTTGATCAAGGCGCAGAGCAACTACCAGGCGAACGCCAAGACCATCTCCACCCAGAGCACCATCATGCAGACCATCATTCAGATGACTTGATGCTTGATAGTGCTGCATAAGAAACCCCTCGCAAGAGGGGTTTTTTCATTCTGTAGGAGCGAGGCTTGCCCGCGAAGAATGCACTGCGGTTTTTCAGCCCCCGACCAGCCAGAGGCTCATCGGGGGTTTCAGGTAAGCGCCCTGGAGCGCCTACCGGCTCAGCTTATTGGCAAGCTTCGCAATCCGGCTCGTCGATGGCGCAGGCCTTCGGCACTGGAGCTGGACCGGCTGGGGCTGCCAGGACCGAGTCGTCACCGTGGTTGCCGCCGCTGGAAACAGCGTTCAGCTTACCGGTGTTGATGGTCGACTTCTCGGTGCTGGTTGCGGCCAGGGCACGGAGGTAGTAAGTGGTTTTCAGACCACGGTACCAGGCCATGCGGTAGGTCACGTCCAGTTTTTTGCCCGAAGCGCCGGCGATGTACAGGTTCAGCGACTGAGCCTGGTCGATCCACTTCTGACGACGGCTGGCGGCGTCGACGATCCACTTGGTGTCCACTTCGAAGGCCGTCGCGTAGAGCTCTTTGAGTTCTTGCGGGATGCGCTCGATCTGCTGCACCGAACCGTCGTAGTACTTCAGGTCGTTGATCATGACCGAGTCCCACAGGCCGCGAGCCTTCAGGTCGCGAACCAGGTACGGGTTGATCACGGTGAATTCGCCCGACAGGTTCGATTTCACATAGAGGTTCTGGTAGGTCGGTTCGATCGACTGCGACACGCCGGTGATGTTGGCGATGGTTGCGGTCGGTGCGATGGCCATGATGTTGGAGTTACGAATGCCTTTCTGCACACGGGCGCGAACCGGTGCCCAGTCCAGGGTTTCGTTCAGGTCAACGTCGATGTACTTCTGGCCACGCTGCTCGATCAGGATCTGTTGCGAATCCAGCGGCAGGATGCCTTTGGACCACAGCGAACCCTGGAACGTCTCGTAGGCGCCACGCTCGTCAGCCAGGTCGCAGGAAGCCTGGATCGCGTAGTAGCTGACCGCTTCCATCGACTTGTCGGCGAATTCGACGGCAGCGTCGGAACCGTAAGGGATGTGCTGCAGGTACAGAGCGTCCTGGAAGCCCATGATGCCCAGACCGACCGGACGGTGCTTGAAGTTGGAGTTCTTCGCTTGCGGCACCGAGTAGTAGTTGATGTCGATCACGTTATCGAGCATGCGCACGGCGGTGTTCACGGTGCGTTGCAGCTTGGCGGTGTCCAGCTTGCCGTCGACGATGTGGTTCGGCAGGTTGATCGAGCCCAGGTTGCAAACGGCGATCTCGTCCTTGTTGGTGTTCAAGGTGATCTCGGTGCACAGGTTCGAGCTGTGGACCACGCCCACGTGCTGCTGCGGGCTGCGCAGGTTGCACGGGTCTTTGAAGGTCAGCCATGGGTGGCCGGTTTCAAACAGCATGGACAGCATTTTGCGCCACAGGTCTTTGGCCTGGATGGTCTTGAACAGCTTGACCTTGCCCGGGTACTCGGTCAGGGCTTCGTAGTACTCGTAACGCTCTTCGAAGGCCTTGCCGGTCAGGTCGTGCAGATCCGGTACTTCGGACGGCGAGAACAGGGTCCACTTGCCGTCATCGAAGACACGCTTCATGAACAGGTCAGGGATCCAGTTGGCGGTGTTCATGTCGTGGGTACGACGACGGTCATCACCGGTGTTCTTGCGCAGTTCGATGAACTCTTCGATGTCCATGTGCCAGGTTTCCAGGTAGGCACAGACAGCGCCTTTGCGCTTGCCACCCTGGTTAACGGCGACGGCGGTGTCGTTCACCACTTTCAGGAACGGCACGACGCCCTGGGATTTGCCGTTGGTGCCCTTGATGTACGAACCCAGCGCCCGAACCGGGGTCCAGTCGTTGCCCAGGCCGCCTGCGAATTTCGACAACATGGCGTTGTCGTGGATCGCGTGGTAGATGCCCGACAGGTCATCCGGCACGGTGGTCAGGTAGCAGCTCGACAGCTGTGGACGCAGGGTACCGGCGTTGAACAGGGTCGGGGTCGAGGACATGTAGTCGAAGGACGACAACAGGTTGTAGAACTCGATCGCACGGTCTTCTTTCTGCTTCTCTTCGATCGCCAGGCCCATGGCCACGCGCATGAAGAAAATCTGTGGCAGTTCGAAGCGGATACCGTCCTTGTGGATGAAGTAACGGTCGTACAGGGTTTGCAGGCCCAGGTACGTGAACTGCTGATCGCGCTCGTGGTTGATCGCCTTGCCGAGTTTTTCCAGGTCGAAGGACGCCAGAACCGGGTTCAGCAATTCGAATTCGATACCTTTGGCGATGTACGCAGGCAGTGCCTTGGCATACAGGTCGACCATTTCGTGGTGGGTCGCGCTGTCGGCGACACCGAGGAAGCCCAGGCCTTCGGCACGCAGGGTGTCCATCAGCAGGCGGGCGGTCACGAACGAGTAGTTCGGCTCACGCTCGACCAGCGTACGGGCGGTCATCACCAGGGCGGTGTTGACGTCGGTCAGGGCCACGCCGTCGTACAGGTTTTTCAGGGTTTCGCGCTGGATCAGCTCGCCGTCGACTTCTTCCAGGCCTTCGCACGCTTCGGTGACGATGGTGTTCAGGCGACCCATGTCCAGCGGTGCGAGGCTGCCATCGGCGCGGGTGATGCGGATCGATGGGTGAGCGTTGACGGCTTCTTCGGCAGGGGAGTGCGCTGCGCGCTCTTTGGCGCGGGAGTCACGGTAGATCACATAGTCGCGGGCGACTTTCTGCTCGCCGGCACGCATCAGGGCCAATTCGACCTGGTCCTGGATTTCTTCGATGTGGATGGTGCCGCCCGAAGGCATGCGACGCTTGAAAGTCGCGGTGACTTGTTCGGTCAGGCGGGCAACGGTGTCGTGGATTCGCGACGAAGCGGCAGCGGTGCCGCCCTCAACTGCGAGAAACGCTTTGGTGATGGCGACGGTGATCTTGTCATCGGTGTAAGGGACGACAGTGCCGTTACGCTTGATCACGCGCAGTTGGCCAGGCGCGGTGGCGGACAGATCCGAATTCGAATCGGCGGCCTGCGGCAAGGTGCCTTGCGGGTTCTCGCGAGTTGTGTCGGTTTGCATGGGGGGTTGTCTCCACATTCTCTATGTTTGTTTGGGCACCATCACGGTGCCCACCGTTCTGTCCTGAAGCACTACAACCGGCGAGGGCCGGGCATACCAACTTCGGGACAGATCAGGAAGGGGGCTATTGGGCGCCGCTTCCATGCCGAAGTCTTTGGTGTCACGCC
Organism: Pseudomonas sp. 05N433; assembly: GCF_056396925.1. Lineage (NCBI taxonomy): Bacteria > Pseudomonadati > Pseudomonadota > Gammaproteobacteria > Pseudomonadales > Pseudomonadaceae > Pseudomonas > Pseudomonas sp. 05N433. Next base: position 24,296 of record NZ_JBFTML010000041.1, read on the forward strand.
TTGGGCCTGAAACCGAATTCCGTTTTGAGTGGCAGTAAATGACTGCAACACCCGTACCGTTATCGCCGTTTCGGGCTTAAAAACAGTAGCCATCCGCACACGCGGTTTGGTCTTTCGAAAATACGTTTGGTTCAACCGGAAAGAGGCAATAAAAGCGCTTGAAATCGGTGTCCGGTTTGTGTTTGGTTTTTGGCGTAAAACCCTACATGTAGGGTTTTTTTTGCGCCGAGGTACAAGATAATGCGTTTTGGAGGGTGTTGCAACGTACTACCTGTGGATAAACCTGTGCGTAAATTGTGTGTGAAAGAGGGAACGGGCGTGTAGGCCGCGACCTAGCTGGAGCCGACCATTTTTCACTGATTTTCAGCGACAGAAAACAGTCATCCGGATTTTTAAGGGCGCGAACCCTATCACAAAAAACCGTTGTGTCCGAACGCATTTACCGGCTTGTGTTCCAGACGTGTGGCGTTTATACAATCGGCCCATGCAGATGCATTCTTATCCTCCCCAATCATTACAAAAAGACGGGTGGATCCTTCCTTATTGATGGTGTTGGCAAGCAGAGGTCGTCGTGGAGCAAGAAGCCTGGCAGGTATTGATTGTCGAGGACGACCAGCGTCTGGCCGAACTGACCCGCGATTACCTGGAAGCCAATGGCCTGCGAGTATCGATCGAGGGTAATGGCGCCCTGGCCGCAGCACGCATCATCAAGGAGAAACCGGACCTGGTGATTCTCGACCTGATGCTCCCCGGCGAAGATGGCTTGAGCATTTGCCGCAAGATTCGCGACCGCTATGACGGGCCGATCCTGATGCTCACCGCGCGCACCGATGACACCGATCAGATTCTTGGCCTGGACCTGGGCGCCGACGACTACGTCTGCAAACCGGTGCGTCCACGTTTATTGCTGGCGCGCATCCAGGCTCTGCTGCGGCGCAGTGAAACCCCTGAAGTGCCCCAGGAAAAACAACGGCGCCTGCAGTTCGGCCCATTGGTGGTGGACAACGCATTGCGCGAAGCCTGGCTGCATGACAAAGGCATCGAATTGACCAGTGCCGAGTTCGATCTGCTCTGGCTGCTGGTGGCCAATGCCGGGCGTATTCTGTCCCGCGAAGAAATATTCACCGCGCTGCGCGGTATCGGTTATGACGGCCAGGACCGCTCGATCGACGTGCGCATCTCGCGCATCCGCCCCAAGATCGGCGATGACCCGGACCATCCGCGGCTGATCAAGACCGTCCGCAGCAAAGGCTATTTGTTCGTGCCGGAAGCCTGCACCCTGTGAACTCGATCTTCCTGCGTATTTATGGCGGCATGTGCGCGGCGCTGATTCTGGTGGCCGTACTCGGCGTGCTGGCGTTGCACCTGCTTAACCAGGTGCGCAGCGAGCAGTACCGCGAGCGCCTGGCCCACGGCACCTTCTCGCTGATGGCCGATAACCTGCAACCGATGAACGAAACCGAGCGCCATCGGGCGTTGCTGTTGTGGGAGCGCTTGCTCGGGATTCCGCTGGCGCTGAAGACGTTCCCCCAGACCGACCTCGACCTGACCCAGCGCACCCGCGTGTTGCACGGCCAGGCCCTGGTGGAGCAGACCGGTCCGCATGCGGCGAAGGTTTATCGCCTGGTCAGCGAAAAGGAGCAGTTGGTGCTCACCGGTGAAGTCCAGCAGATCAGCGAGCAACTGGCGCGGGCGACCATCTACCTGCTGGCCGATGAACTGGTGCGCTACCCGGTGGCCGAGCAGCCCAAGCGTCTGGAGCAGTTAAAGGAAGATAAGGGTTTCGGCTTCGATCTGCGGCTGGTGACGGTTGATGAGGCCGACATGGACGAAGACCAGAGCCGCCGCGTGTCAGAAGGCGACACGGTGATGGCGTTAGGCAAGGGCGGCGATTCGATTCGGGTGTTTGCCGGCATGGTCGGTACGCCGTGGGTGTTGGAAATCGGCCCGCTGTATCAGATGAATCCTTACCCGCCCGAGTGGCTGGTGCTGATCGCGGCCCTTGGCCTGAGCCTGATCGGTTTGATTGTCTATCTGTTGGTGCGGCAACTGGAGCGTCGTTTGCGCGGTCTGGAAGCCGCCGCCACGCGAATTGCCAAGGGCAGCCTGGAAACCCGCGTACCGGCCCGTGGCGCCGACTCGGTGGGGCGGCTGGCCTCGGCGTTCAATGGCATGGCCGAGCACTTGCAGCAATTGTTGGCGATTCAGCGAGAACTGGTGCGTGCCGTGTCCCACGAATTGCGCACACCAGTGGCGCGCCTGCGTTTTGGCCTGGAGATGATCGGCTCGGCCACCACGCCTGAGGCGCTGGAGAAATACCGCGAGGGCATGGACCACGACATTGAGGATCTCGATCGGTTGGTCGATGAGATGCTCACTTATGCGCGGCTGGAGCAGGGCTCGCCGGCGCTGAATTTCCAGCGGATCGATCTGGATGCGTTGGTCAATCAGGTGATCGAGGAACTGGCGCCGTTGCGCGCCGAGGTCACGGTGCAGCGCGGCTTGTGCCTGTCCGCCGCCGATTGCGACGGCGCCTGGGTTGAAGCCGAGCCGCGCTACTTGCACCGGGCGTTGCAGAACCTGGTGAGCAACGCCATGCGCCATGCCCGTTCACGGGTGACTGTCAGCTATCAGGTGGGGCAGCAGCGCTGTCGGGTGGATGTCGAGGATGATGGGCCGGGCGTGCCGGAAACCGCGTGGGAGAAAATCTTCACCCCGTTCCTGCGCCTCGACGACAGCCGCACCCGCGCTTCGGGTGGTCATGGGCTGGGGTTGTCGATCGTGAGGCGGATCATCCATTGGCACGACGGGCGAGCGCTGATCAGCAAGAGCAAAAGCCTGGGCGGGGCGTGTTTCAGTTTGAGCTGGCCGAGGAATCAGGAGCGGCGTTGAGGTTGTTGGTGTCAGGGCAATCGCCTTCGCGGGCAAGCCTCGCTCCTACAGATCGGGGGGGCGTTCACCCATTTCGTTATCGACACAAACCCCGTAGGAGCGAGGCTTGCCCGCGAAGAGGCCCTGACAGCCACTACAAAACCTCAGGCCTTGATACTGACCAGGCTCAACAACTGCCCATCCATCACCGCAAACTGCGCGTCCAGTTCGGTGCCGCTGCGCCACTCACTGGACAGGTCGGTCAGCAACTGCAACCGCACTTCACCGCCCTCGCTCCACTCCAGCACTTCGGCGTGTTCGAAATAGAAGCGCTTTTGGACGATCGGGTAGAGCGCCTTGAACAGGCTTTCCTTCACCGAAAACGTCAGCGTCACCACCATCGCCAACTGATCGCGAGCCCCGGCGGTCATGCGCTGCAACTCAGGCCCGGTGAGAATCTCTCCGGCCAGGCGTTCGGCCCGTTCTGCGTCGAGCAGATTTTCCAGGTCCATTCCCAAGCCGCGCCAATGGGCCTTGTTCGCGACAATCGCCGCGGCCCGGCCGGTGCTGTGGGTGATCGAACCGGTGATATGCGCTGGCCACACCGGTGCGCGGTCTTCACCAATGGCCGGAATGAAGCTCAGCCCTTCCAGCTGTTGCAACGCGGCCCGAGCGCAAATCCGCCCGGCAAGAAACTCGGCCTGACGCTTGGCCACCGAACGCTGGATGCTCGCGGGCGGCTCGATGGCGCTGCGCTGGAAATCATCGCTGGCCAATTGCTTGGTATCGAAGTGAGTGCCCAGCAGGACCGTATCGGGCAGCACAAACGGCAGCGGCCAATGGGCGTCGAGCGGGGTGCAGCAGGCGGGTAGGGCGGGGACGGGATTCATGACGGGCATTTTGCCGGGTTGCCTTGAGGCTGGGTAGTGGCAGCAGGGCTTTTGTGGTGAGGGAGCTTGTCGGATCGCCGCACCGTCCCGCTCGGCTGCGTAGCAGTCGTAAAGGCGGAAAACGCGTTGTACCTGACGAAATACGGTTGCAGGTTTTGGGGCCGCTTCGCAGCCCAGCGGGAGCAAGCTCCCTCGCCACAGGGAGCAATGCTGTCGGTGTGTCAGCCAAAGATCTTCTTGAAAAACGCCTGCATGTCCGCCCACGATTTCTCATCGGCGGCCTTGTTGTAACCAATGTCCGGCCCGCCATGATCGCCGTGGCTCAGACGATCCGCATCAGGGTTGCTGAAGCCATGCTTGGCGCCTTCGAGGCTGACAAATTTATAGTCGGCACCGGCCTTGTCCATTTCCGCCTTGAACGCCGCCACATTATCCGCCGTCACCATGCTGTCCTGCGCGCCATGCTCCACCAGGATTTTCGCTTTCACACTGCCAGGCACCGCCGGCGTATTGGTCGCCAGTGCACCGTGGAAACTCACCACGCCCGCCAGCGGCAATCCCTGGCGTGCGGCATTCAGCACCACTGCGCCACCGAAGCAATAGCCGATGGCCGCCAGTTTGGCCGGATCGGTCTGTGGCTGTTTCTTCAGCAAATCGAGCCCGGCCTGAAACCGCGCGCTGGCTGCTGCGCTGTCCTTTGTCGCGGCTTGCATGAACGCCATGGCGTCCTTGGGGTGTTCGGTGTTCTTGCCGTCGCCATACATGTCGATCGCCAGTGCGCTGTAGCCCAGACCCGCCAGATCGCGGGCGCGCCGCTTGGCGTAGTCGTTGAGCCCCCACCATTCATGTACCACCACCACACCCGGACGCGGACCTTTAATGGCGTCGTCGTAGGCGTAATAGCCAATCAGCTTGGTGCCATCGGCACTCTGATAGGGAATTTCCTGGGTCTTGATGGCGGCCTGGCTGACCCCGCTCACGGCCAGTAATACAAGGGCGAGCAACACACGCATGGCTGAATCTCCTTATAAACAAACGTCAAGAAAGCGTAGCCGATTTGATTCAGCTCAGGTTCAGAGTGCGTTCAGGGGCTGTACAGGGTGAGGTCAGTAACCTTGCCCCGTACCCAAAAAGCACATAGCGCATGAGGAAATTCCCCAATGACTACTTTGAAAAAGCTGCTGCTGGCTTTCACCGTGATGGGCGCCAGTGTTGCCGCCCACGCCGACACCACCAATTTTGCCGGGCTGACCTTTGGCCAGACCAGCGACAAGATTAAAAAATCCAGTGCCCTGAACGACAACCTCAACCACCCGAACGCCGACGGTGTGATCGGCAAGGACAACACCTGGGGTTTGCGTGTGGGCCAGCAAGACAGCCAGGGCCGCTACTACGCCACTTACGACAACGTGTCGGGCTCGCATAATGGCATTAAACTGCGTCAGGAAAACCTGCTGGGCAGCTACGATCTGTTTTACCCAGTGGGTGGCAGCACCAAACTGTTCGGCGGTGCCACGGCCGGTTTGACCAAAATGACCCAGGAATCGCCAGGCTTCAGCCGCGACAGCGACATCGGTTACGCCATTGGCGGCCAGCTCGGCGTGTTGCAGCAAGTTTCGCAAAACACCTCGGTCGAGCTGGGTTACCGTTACCTGCGTAGCAACGCCAGCACCGAGATGAGCGAGCGCGGCGGCAGCAAACAGGGTTCGCTGGACTTGACCAGCAGCGCCCAGACGTACTTGTCCGCCAACTACGCTTTCTAAACAGCGTTTGGTTGCCAGTCAGTTAAGCCTCGCAACCTGTGGGAGCAGGCTTGACTGACCTTTGGAGATGTTGATTTGCCCCGGAGAGCCTTATGAAATTGCTGGTTGTCGAAGATGAAGCGCTGTTGCGCCATCACCTGCAGACCCGTTTGACGGACAGCGGCCACGTGGTCGAGGCCGTGGCCAACGCCATCGATGCGTTGCATCAGGCCGAGCAGTTCAACCATGACCTGGCGGTGATCGACCTCGGTTTGCCGGGCATGGGCGGGCTCGACCTGATTCGTCAGCTGCGCTCCCAGGGCAAGACGTTTCCGATCCTGATCCTCACCGCGCGCGGCAACTGGCAAGACAAGGTCGAAGGCCTCGCCGCCGGTGCCGACGACTACGTGGTCAAGCCGTTCCAGTTCGAAGAGCTGGACGCCCGGCTCAATGCCTTGCTGCGTCGCTCCAGCGGTTTCACCCAGTCGACCATCGTCGCCGGTCCCTTGGTGCTGGACCTCAATCGCAAACAGGCGTCCCTCGATGACCAGCCGCTGGCGCTGACCGCCTACGAATACCGGATCCTCGAATACCTGATGCGCCATCACCAGCAAGTGGTGGCCAAGGACCGCTTGATGGAGCAACTCTATCCGGATGACGACGAGCGCGATCCGAATGTGATCGAAGTGCTGGTCGGCCGCTTGCGTCGCAAACTCGAAGGCCCGGCCGGGTTCAAGCCGATCGATACCGTGCGTGGCCTCGGCTACCTGTTCAATGAGCGCTGCACTTGATTCGTTCCCTTCGTGTCCGCTTGATGCTCGCCGCCACCACCCTGGCGGTGTTGTTCATGCTGGCGTTACTGCCGGCGATGCAGGGCGCGTTCAGCCTGGCGTTGCAGGACTCCATCGAGCAGCGCCTGGCGTCGGACGTCACCACGCTGATCTCCGCCGCCCGGGTGGATAACAACCGCTTGCAGATGCCGGCGCAGTTACCCGATGAGCGTTTCAACCTCACCGACAGCCGTTTGCTCGGCTACATCTATGACCGCGAAGGTCACCTGGTCTGGCGCTCGAGGGCCACCCAGGAAGAGAACATCAACTACAAGCCGCGTTACGACGGGCGCGGGAACGAGTTCGCGAGGATTCGCGAGGCCAATGGTGAAGAGTTTTTCGTCTATGACGTCGAGGTCAAGCTGCTCGGCGGCAAAAGCGCGGCGTTCAGCATCGTCGCGCTGCAACCGGTGCGCGAATACGAAGTCACCCTCGAAGGCCTGCGGGAAAACCTCTACCTGGGCTTCGGTGCCGCGTTACTGGTGTTGCTCGTCTTGCTCTGGGTCGGCCTGACCTGGGGCTTGCAGGCGTTGAGCCGGCTGAGCCAGGAGCTGGACCAGATCGAAAGCGGCACCCGCGAAAGCCTCAGCGAACAACACCCGCGCGAACTGCTGCGCCTGACCGGCTCGCTCAACCGTTTGCTGCACAGCGAGCGTGAACAGCGCAGCCGTTACCGCGACTCCCTCGACGACCTGGCCCACAGCCTGAAAACCCCGCTGGCGGTGTTGCAAGGGGTCAGCGAAGACATGGCGCAAAAGCCGCAAGAGCGCGATCAGGCCTGGGTGCTGCAAACCCAGATCGAACGCATGAGCCAGCAGATCAGCTATCAACTGCAACGGGCCAGCCTGCGCAAAAGTGGTCTGGTGCGCCATCAGGTACGCCTGCGCCCGGTGCTGCAAAGCCTCTGCGACACCCTGGACAAGGTCTACCGCGACAAACGCGTTCGGGTCGCCTTCGATCTGCCGGATCAGTGCTACGTGCCGATCGAGCAGGGCGCCTTGCTGGAAATGATGGGCAACCTGCTGGAAAACGCCTATCGCCTGTGCCTGAACGAAGTACGCATCAGCGTGCGCGAAACCCTCAGTAGCATTGAGCTTTGCATTGAAGACGATGGCCCCGGTGTACCACCGGACCAACGCGCACGGATTCTCGAGCGCGGCGAGCGGCTGGACCGCCAGCATCCGGGGCAGGGGATTGGCTTGGCGGTGGTCAAGGACATCATCGAAAGCTACAGCGCCAAGTTGACGCTGGGGGATTCGCCGATGGGCGGCGCGGCGTTCCGGATTCATTTTCCGGTGGTTTGATGTAGGGGCTTGGCCGAAAAGATCGCAGCCTCGTTGCACTCGACAGCTCCTACAGGGATTTGCGTCCACCTGTAGGAGCTGTCGAGTGCCTTGCGCCGCTGCCTACGACTACGCCAGAATCCGCCGGCTAGTGCGCCTGGGGCGTGGGCTATATCGTTTCCTTGTCGTTGACGAATCAGCGATCGGGTCTCGCAGCCCGTGTATCTCTAGACGCACAACATCCTCCGTTCATGTTATGGCGGCTGTACGTGGGAGACCTTCGGGTCTGCCGGTTCTAGAGTCCCGGTCTGCGACCCGCGTATAGCTGCCACCTTCTTTCGTCTCGCAGCGAACAGTGGTGGCTCCATGACTCTAGGAGGCTTTATCCATGTTCAAACCAACACCTAATCCACCAGCACCCGACGACGTCTCCCCCTACGAATCCCTCGATTCCAAAAAACTCCACGAAGCCGCCGACCGCGCCCTCGACCACTACCTCAAACCACCCACTCCCAAAGACACCAAGCGCAAACCCAGCACCATTTACCATGTGGGTGCGAAGGTCGATAACGAAACACTGCTGGTCAACGCCTGCGAATCCCTGGCATCGGCGAGCGTGATGCTCAGTGAGTTCGCCGGGTTGATGGACATGCCCCATCGCAACATGATGTTGGGGATTCAATCGGTGGTCATGCTCGGTGAGCTGGCCGTCAACCGGGTGCTGGATAACCTCGATCCGCAAGGCTAACGAAAGTCTGTGGTGAGAGCACTTATTGTGGCGAGGGAGCTTGCTCCCGCTCGGCTGCGAAGCAGTCRCAAAACCTGAGTTTGCGGTGTGTCTGAAAAACCGTGATTGCCGGGTTTGGGGTCGCTTCGCAACCCAGCGGGAGCAAGCTCCCTCGCCACAACAGCATGGCTGCCTGCAAAGTTGTGAAATCAGTTCTCCTGCGCCCGATAGGCCCCCGGCGTCAAACCCGTCCACTTCTTGAACGCCCGATGAAACGCCGAAGGTTCGGAAAACCCCAACTGCTCGGCAATCTGTTGCAACGATAGATCCGCCCGCCCCAGGTGATAAATCGCGATGTCCCGGCGTAACTGATCCTTCAATTCCTGAAAACTCGTGCCTTCCTCACGCAAATGCCGACGCAAGGTTTGCGGGCTGATGTGCAGGTGCGCCGCCACTGCTTCCAAGTCCGGCCAGCGTGCACTGTCGCGGCTGAGCAAGCGCCGCAATTGGCTGCTCAGGCTGTCGCCTTCGTCGGGGCGTGACAGCAGGTCGGCGGGGGAGCGCTCGAGAAAGTGCTTGAGGGTTCGTTCGTCCTGCAACAGCGGCATGTTCAGGTAGCGGCTGTGGAACAGCAGGCTACTCTGAGTAGTATCGAACGTTAGCGGGCAGGAAAACAGCAAGTCGTATTCGGCCCCGTGCTCGGGCCTCGGGTAGCTGAATGTGGCGTGCTCCAGACGAATGCGCTGGCCGATCAGCCAGCTGCCGAACCGATGCCAGATCACCAGCAGGCTTTCGCTGAGGAAGTGGTCCGGGTCCCACAGCGGTGAATCGTCGAGGCTCAGGCGAATCATCTCGCCTTCGCGGCTCAAGGTCAGACGCGGCGCCCCGGGAAACAGGCTGTAAAACAACAGGCCGCGATTGAGTGCTTTCTCCAGCGTGCGGCAGTGGATCACCGCGTGGCACATCATCGCGAAGCTGCCGGGTTTGCTCGGGGCCTGCCCGAAGCCCAGGTATTCGTCGTCCAGGGCCAGCCACAATCCCTGGATCAACCGGGTGAACTGTTCCGGCGCGATTCGGGCGCGCGGTTCTTCAAGCAACTCGGGGCTGATCCCCAGTTGCTGCAGCAGGCTCGAATAGTCGTAGCCACGTCGGCGTGCGCCGCCGAGGGCGGCACGGGCGAAATGGCTGGCGATGGTGCGTTCACGCATGGGGCAGGTCCGTCCACTGAGCAATGGATGGTAGCGGTGCCCATCGACGATGAACAAGGCGGATATCCGCCAAATTGCAGGACGAGGTCAGGTGGGTTGGCGGAAATCCGCCACATGGTGGTAACTGGTTGGTGACCAAAAGAAACCTGTAACCCTTGATGTCAAAAGGCTCGCAGGCTTTTTGGCGAATGTGGCACGGGCCTTGCGATACAACCAGCAGATGCCTGCCGTTGCGCAGCTCGACAAAACAAATCCCTCCAGTGCAGGAGGGTTCGCAATTGAAGTGTCTTGGGCAACAGATGGATGTTGTCACCGGGCGCTCTTGAGGAACTTTGCAATGACGACTCGTCAGCCACTGTACAAATCCCTGTATTTCCAGGTGATCGTTGCCATCGCCATCGGCATCCTGCTCGGTCACTTCTACCCGCAGACCGGTGTAGCCCTCAAGCCGTTGGGTGACGGGTTCATCAAACTGATCAAAATGATCATCGCTCCCATCATTTTCTGCACCGTCGTCAGCGGTATCGCGGGCATGCAGAACATGAAGTCGGTCGGCAAGACCGGCGGTTACGCGCTGCTCTACTTCGAAATCGTTTCGACCATTGCACTGCTGGTCGGTCTGGTGGTGGTCAACATCGTGCAGCCGGGTAACGGCATGCACATCGATGTCACCACGCTGGATGCCTCAAAAATCGCTACCTATGTGGCTGCCGGTGCGGATCAAAGCGTCGTTGGCTTCCTGCTTAACGTGATCCCGACCACCATCATTGGTGCGTTCGCCACGGGCGATATCCTGCAAGTACTGATGTTCTCGGTGATCTTCGGTTTCGCCCTGCATCGCCTGGGTGCCTACGGCAAGCCGATCCTGGACTTCATCGACCGTTTCGCCCACGTGATGTTCAACATCATCAACATGATCATGAAGCTCGCGCCGCTCGGTGCCTTGGGTGCCATGGCGTTCACCATCGGTGCTTATGGCGTTGGCTCGCTGGTGCAACTCGGTCAGTTGATGGCTTGCTTCTACATCACCTGCCTGCTGTTCATTCTGGTGGTGCTGGGTGGTATCGCTCGCGCTCATGGCTTCAGCGTGCTGAAAGTGATCCGCTACATCCGTGAAGAACTGCTGATCGTACTGGGTACTTCCTCTTCGGAGTCGGTACTGCCACGCATGCTGATCAAAATGGAGCGTCTGGGTGCGCAGAAATCCGTGGTAGGTCTGGTGATCCCGACCGGCTACTCGTTCAACCTCGACGGTACGGCGATCTACCTGACCATGGCGGCAGTGTTCATTGCTCAGGCAACCGACACCCACATGGACATCACTCACCAGATCACTCTGCTGGTGGTGTTGCTGCTGTCCTCCAAAGGCGCTGCTGGCGTGACCGGTAGTGGCTTCATCGTACTGGCCGCTACCTTGTCCGCTGTTGGCCACCTGCCGGTTGCCGGCCTGGCGCTGATCCTGGGTATCGACCGTTTCATGTCCGAAGCCCGCGCGTTGACCAACCTGATCGGTAACGCGGTTGCCACCATTGTTGTGGCCAAGTGGGTCAAGGAACTCGACACCGACGTGCTGCAATCCGAGCTGGCCTCGGGCGGTCGCGGCATTGCCGACGAGCCTAAAGATGATGTTTTGGGCCACGTCGAAGGGGCAACCCCGACGAACGCCAAGTAAGCCTTGTTGTAAATGAAAAACCCGCTTCGGCGGGTTTTTTGTTGCCTGCGATTTGAGCGTAACGGTCAGTGTCACTGGCACATAAGGTGATTGCTGCAATGTCCCGGGCTGCCTAGGCTTGGGGGACTGCACTGGAGAACGCTCATGCTCGGTCCACTGGCATCACTCAAGGTTCTGGATTTCTCGACATTGCTGCCGGGGCCGTTCGCCTCGTTGCTGTTGGCGGACATGGGCGCCGAGGTGCTGCGCATCGAATCGCCGACCCGCACGGATTTGCTGCGGGTGCTGCCGCCCCATGATCAGGGGGTGTCGGCCAGCCACGCCTACCTCAATCGCAACAAGCGCAGCCTGGCGCTGGACCTCAAGCAGCCCGAGGCGCTGGAGGTGATCAAGCAATTGCTTGTGGACTACGACATTGTGCTGGAGCAGTTCCGCCCTGGCGTGATGGAACGGCTGGGCCTGGGGTATGAAGCCTTGAAGGCGATCAATCCACGGTTGATTTATGTGTCGATCACCGGCTATGGCCAGACCGGCCCTTACAAGGACCGCGCCGGCCACGACATCAACTACCTGGCGCTGGCGGGCCTTTCGAGCTACACCGGCCGCGCCGACAGCGGCCCGTTGCCGTTGGGTATGCAGGTGGCAGATGTCGCGGGCGGTTCGTTGCATGGGGTGATCGGGCTGCTGGCAGCGGTGATCGCGCGGCAGCAGACCGGGCAGGGACAGCATCTGGATGTGAGCATGACTGACTGTGCCTTCAGCCTGAACGCCATGGCCGGTGCCGGCTACCTGGCCTGCGGCGTTGAGCCGGGCAGGGAAGAGCAGATGCTCAACGGCGGCAGCTTCTACGATTACTACCGGTCGCGCGATGGCCGCTGGTTGTCGGTGGGCAGTCTGGAACCGGGGTTCATGCAGCAATTGTGCACGGTGCTCGGCCRTCCGGAACTGGCGGCCGAGGGATTGTCGTCCGACCCCGCCCGGCAACGGGCGCTCAAGGACGCGCTGAACATTGAATTCGAAAAACACGACTTTGCCTGGCTGTGTGAGCTGTTTGCCGGGGCCGATGCGTGTGTCGAGCCGGTGTTGAGCCTGGGCGAAGCGGTCGGGCATCCGCAGTTGCAGGCGCGGGAATTGGTGGCTGAGGTGCCGCGGGGCGATGGCTCGACCCAGGCGCAGATGGCCTGTCCGTTGAAGTTTTCAGCGGGGTTGCCTGAGCCACGGCACATCGGCGCCCGGCTGGGGCAGCATACGGATCAGGTGTTGGGGGAGTTGGGGTTTAGTGTTGAGCGGATTGAAGCGCTGCGGCGGGCCAAGGTAGTTATCTAGCGTCTGTCCCGGCCGAAGCTCAACTTATTCGACCCGCATTTCCCCGCTGAACACCAACGTACTGCGACAGCGCCGGCACAAATACCGCCGCCCCTGACGTACCAGGCTATGACGCTGGGCCGAAAACGGGAAATCGCTGTCGGCGCAGGGGCATTTGTAGATGTAGCGGGTCACGCTGCGACGTTTGACGTCATAGGTGTGGCAGCGGTTGGGCGGCAGTTCGTAGACGCCGCGCATGATCAGTTGCCATTCTTCGCCATGGGGCTGGATGCGGTCGCCGAACAGTTGATGGGCGATCAGGTGCGCGACTTCGTGCGCCACGGTCTGCTTGAGGAAGTCTTCGGTGTTTTCCCGGTACAGCTGCGGGTTGAAGCGCAGCAGGTTCTCGTGCAAATGCGCGACACCGGCTTTTTGCCCGCGCAGCTTGAGGCTCACCACGGGGCGTTTGAAAGGTCGTTTGAAAAAGGATTCGGCTTGCAGGAAACAGTCTTCGACGCGGGTATTGAGTTGCTCGGGCATGCTTGATGGATCTCCAAGGATGTCGAGTATGCCGCAACCCCGAGGGCTTGCGAATCGCTCAGGCGCCGAATGGTCGTTGCTCGCATTAGAAGGCCGCCTTGCGGCGGCCTGTAGTGGCGGAACGTGTTTTTTATGTCGGCGCTGGTTTGTCAGTTGGTATAGACCGGTCCCACGCCAAGGCCCCAGACAATCACGGTAAACGCCATGATGGCCACCAGCACCACCAGTCCTACGGCGAGCACCGAGCTCGAAAACAGGAAGCCCTCGTCAGATGGAATGTTCATGAACGTTGGTAGCCCTACATACAGCAGGTACACCGTGTAGCAGACAGCCGCGGTGCCGACGATCATCCCCAGCCACAAGTGCGGGTACAGCGCCGCCAGGCCGCCGACGAACAGTGGGGTGGCGGTGTACGTGGCGAATGCGATACAGCGCGCCAGGCTCGGGTTGGCGTCATAGGTACGGGCCATCCAGTGAATGAAGGCGCCCATCACCGCGACACCGCCGAGCATTGCCAGGTACGACATGATGGTCATCCATAGCGCGCTTTCCATAGTCAGCATGACCGGCGCTCGGTTACCGATGACCCAGCCGACTTGCGTAGTGCCGATAAACGCCGATATGGCAGGGATCGCCGCCAGAATCAGGGTGTGCGTCAGGTACATGTGGCTGATGCTTTCTTCCTCGTCGCCACGGATTTCTTTCCATTCCTGGTCAGGGTGGGTAAAGAGTCCCACTACGTGATGGATCATGCCAGTCACTCCTCTTGTTGTTGCCATCGCCCCCCAGCGGAGCGCTTACAGGCCAAAGTGGCCAGGTAAGAACAGGTCTGAATACGCGTGCGACCTTATGTCGCAGTATAGAAAGGAGTTACTTGCAATAGTGCGAGGGCTTTAGAGCAAATCGCGCTGTAAACAAATCTGTTAATCGCCGCAAGGTCTGTGCCGAATGGAACCTGTGGCGAGGGAGCTTGCTCCCGCTGGGGCGCGAAGCGGCCCCAAAACAGTCCACCCTGTTGTGTCAGGCAAACCGCGGTGGCAGGTTTTGCGACTGCTGCGCAGCCGAGCGGGAGCAAGCTCCCTCGCCACAGGGGTATGCTCAAGTCATATAAGTGCAGGCTTCGCCCCGCCAGGGTTTTTGCGTAAAATGCCGGCCTTTCGTCACACCTCACGGATTTCGCGTCATGGGCACTCTTACGGTCAACCAGAACAAACTGCAAAAGCGCCTGCGCCGCCAGGCCGGTGAGGCTGTTGCCGATTTCAACATGATTGAAGACGGCGACAAGGTCATGGTCTGCCTGTCCGGTGGCAAGGACAGCTACACCATGCTCGACGTGCTGATGCATTTGCAGAAAGTCGCCCCGATCAAGTTCGAGATCGTCGCCGTGAACATGGACCAGAAGCAGCCAGGCTTCCCCGAGCACGTGCTGCCGGCTTACCTCAAAGAACTGGGCATCGAGTACCACATCGTCGAGAAAGACACCTACTCGGTGGTCAAGGAGCTGATCCCGGAAGGCAAGACCACTTGCTCGCTGTGCTCGCGCCTGCGTCGCGGCACGCTATACACCTTTGCCGACGAAATCGGCGCGACCAAAATGGCCCTCGGTCACCATCGTGACGACATCGTCGAGACGTTCTTCCTGAACATGTTCTTCAACGGTTCGCTCAAGGCCATGCCGCCAAAGCTGCGCGCCGACGACGGGCGCAACGTGGTGATTCGCCCGCTGGCCTACTGCAACGAAAAAGACATCCAGGCCTACTCGGACCTCAAGCAATTCCCGATCATCCCGTGCAATCTCTGCGGCTCCCAGGAAAACCTGCAACGCCAGGTGGTTAAAGAGATGCTGCAGGAGTGGGAACGCAAGACCCCGGGCCGCACCGAGAGCATTTTCCGCAGCCTGCAGAACGTGATCCCGTCGCAACTGGCGGACCGCAACCTGTTCGACTTCACCAACCTGCGTATCGACGAAAGCGCCGCATCGCGGTTCGTCAACGTAGTGAACCTCTGACGGTTCAAGTCACTCAGACACACGGCGCTCGCGGGCGCCGTTTTCATTTCATCCCGTAGGAGAGGGCATGCGCGATTACAAGTGGCTGCACGAATACTGTCTGAACCGCTTCGGTTCGGCGGCTGAACTGGAAGCCCATCTGCCGGTTCCCAAGACCCCGGCGCAATTGCGCAAGATCAGCGACGACCGCTACCTCTCGACCATGGCGTTGCGGGTATTTCGTGCCGGGCTCAAGCACAGCCTGGTGGATGCCAAGTGGCCGGCGTTCGAAGAAGTGTTCTTCAAGTTCGACCCGGAAAAAGTCGTGCTGATGAGCGCCGAACATCTGGAGCGCTTGATGCAGGACGCGCGAATCATCCGCCACCTGGGCAAGCTCAAGAGTGTGCCGCGAAATGCGCAGTTCATTCTGGACGTGGCCCATGAGAAGGGTAGTTTCGGTGCGTTGATCGCCGACTGGCCGGTAACCGATATCGTCGGCTTGTGGACCTACCTGAAAAAACACGGCCATCAGTTGGGCGGGTTATCCGCACCGCGATTCTTGCGGATGGTCGGCAAGGACACCTTCGTGCCGAGCTACGACGTGGTGGCAGCGCTGAATGCACAGCAGATCATCGACAAGGTGCCGAGCAGTTTGCGCGACCTGGCCACGGTGCAGAATGCGTTCAACCAATGGCACGAAGAGAGTGGTGGACGGCCGATGAGCCAGATTTCGATGATGCTGGCGTATACCGTTAACCACTGACGAAGATGATCATTCCCACGCAGAGCGTGGGAATGATCACGGTGGGGGCCGTCAGGCGACGGAAATCTCGCCTTCCCCCGCCAACTTGCGGTTCAACTGGTACCGCCACCGCACATACAGCATCGCCGAGCAGAACACCGCCAGGCTCGCGCCCATCTCCAGCAAACCGAACAGCTGCCGGTTCGGGTCATAGGCGGCCAATGCGCCCTTGATGAAATACAGATTCACCACAAAACACATCCACGAATGCCCACGGGCACTGCCGACGATCATTCCCGGTGCCAGCAACAGCAGCGGCACCAGTTCGATCAGCAGAATCACCCACGGCCGCGCGCCATGCAGGTCGRCGAACACCAGGTAGTAGGCGCAAAGCAGCCCCGCCAGGCCGAAAAAGCACAGCAGGCTGATGACGCGCATCGCCCGTACACGCGGTTCGAGCCATTCGATGGCAGGCAACACCTTAGGCTTCTTAGCCACGATGGCTCTCCAGTTTCTGCGCAGTCTTCGCCAGGCGCAGGCCCAAGGCACGGCACAATGCGACTTCATGTTCGTTCAAACCGCTTTTGCCATCGGCCCCAGCGTGATGACTGGCGCCGTAAGGCGTGCCGCCGCCACGGGTTTCCAGCAGCGCCGATTCACTGTAAGGCAGGCCGGTGATCAACATGCCGTGGTGCAGCAACGGCAGCATCATCGACAGCAGTGTGGTTTCCTGGCCGCCGTGCAGGCTGGCGGTCGAGGTGAAGACTCCGGCCGGTTTGCCCACCAGGGCGCCGGTCAGCCACAGGTTGCTGGTGCCGTCGAGGAAGTATTTCAGCGGTGCGGCCATGTTGCCGAAGCGGGTCGGGCTGCCCAGGGCCAGGCCGGCGCAGTTCTTCAAATCGTCGAGGCTGGCGTACAGCGCGCCTTCATCGGGAATGTCCGGCGCCACGGCTTCGCATTCAGTGGAGATCGCCGGCACCGTGCGCAACCTGGCTTCAAGGCCGGCCTGCTCGACACCGCGGGCAATCTGCCGGGCCATTTCATTGGTCGAGCCGCTGCGGCTGTAATACAGCACCAGAATGTACGGCGCGCTCACGGCAGCAACTCCAGTACATTCTCCGGCGGACGGCCGATGATGGCTTTGTCGCCGACTTCGAGAATCGGCCGCTCCATGAGTTTCGGGTGTGCGGCGATGGCGGCGATCAATTGCGCTTCGCTCAAGCTGCTGTCGGCCAGGTTGAGGGTTTTGTACTCGTCCTCGCCGGTGCGCAGCAATTGCCGGGCGCTGATGCCGAGTTTGCTCAACAGGCTCTGGATTTGCGCGGCGTCCAGTGGTGTTTCCAGGTAGCGGACGACCGTTGGCGTCAGGCCACGGGCTTCGATGAGTTCGAGCGCACCGCGGGATTTCGAGCAGCGCGGGTTGTGATAAAGCGTCAGATCGGTCATGTGCGGGTCGCTTCTTGCGTAAAGTGGCGGCTATTCTAACTGTGCGGCGCGTAATCCAGAACCTTGGGAGGCGATGGGTCGCAGGTGCATTCTATTTTTGACAAGGATTGAGACATGACAAGGCGACTGGCAGCAGCATTGGCGATCATGGGGGCGTTATTGCTGGGGGGCTGTGGCAACGACTATGGCATCGACCAGAATGGTCACAAGGTCGCCGCCGAGCGTCTGGATAAACAATGGCTGGTGCTCAATTACTGGGCCGAGTGGTGCAGCCCGTGCCGGACCGAAATCCCACAGTTGAATGTGTTGGCCGAGCAGCTCCAGGGCAAGAAGATCGGCGTGTTCGGGGTCAACTTCGACAATGTGCAGGGCGAAGAGCTCAAAGGCGCCAGTGAGAAACTGGGGATCAAGTTCACCGTGCTGGCCCAGGATCCGGCCGACCTTTTCGAATTGCCGCGCAGTGAGGCGCTGCCAGTGACTTACATCATTGATAACAAGGGCAAGGTGCGGGAACAGTTGATGGGCGAGCAGACGGCGTCGGGGGTGATGGCGAAGCTTGAGGCGTTGCAGGCGACCAACTGACCGAGCACCGCCTGTGGCGAGGGAGCTTTGTGGCGAGGGGGCTTGCCCCCTCGCCACAAGTCACTTGGCTACAAACGAGGGGCAATCACCCCTCTTCAAGCCACCAACGCAATGGCTTGCCTTCGGCCGGCCAGAAGCGCATCTGGTCAATCGGTGAGACGTCCCAGCGCTGGACGTTTTCCAGCGCCTGCAGGAAGCGTTTTTCCTGCTCCATCAACGCCGGCGCGCAGAGTTTGCGGGTACTGCCGATCTTGCCGAAGCTGAGCTTTTCACCTTCCAGGGAATACGGCGCGAACCAGTGGTTGCAGCCGCCGTTACCGTAGGCCCGACCGTCGTCACCGAGCGTGATGGTCAGGTGGCTGTAGTCCATCAGCGGACGTTCGCCGATCCACTCCAGAATGTAACTGCGGTTCTGTTGCAACTTTACCGGCTCGGCGGCGCAGCCCAGCAGGCTGGCACCGACCATCGTGGTCAGAGCAAGGCGTTTCATCACGCAGGCTCCTGGCACTTCGGGCACAGGTGTTTTTCGCCGGCTGCGGTCCAGCCCAGCTCGGCAATCCGTGCGGTGGCGGCCGGTTTTTCAGCCTTGTTGCCCAGCTTGGCGTCGACCGCGAACTCGAAGCTCAGCTCTTTGGCGCAGCTGTCGCAGTTGACTTTCCAGGTGTGGATCGCCAGTTCGCCGAACACCGGACCACTGGCCACCGCGACCCATTGGCCGGGCGGGTTGATCAGGTGGCGAACCGTTTCGACGGTCAGGCGCATGGACAAGTCCTTGCTGCCTTTGAGGGTCACTACCAGCACGTCGTTATTGCGAATCGAGCCACCGTTGCCGGTGACTTGATAACGCCCCGGCACCAGGGCGCGGCATTCGGTGAGGGTGTGTTGCGGGTTCATCAGGCTGTAGCGGAAATCGTGTTCGACCATGGGTCCTCCAAATATGCGCGATATGCTAGCACGGGCATCAGCGCAGCATGGCGTGGGCATGTGACCTTCGATCAGGTTCAAATTGCCTGCTAATCCATGGCAAACTGCCACTTTTGCATCTCTAAGGAACAGAAATGGCGTTGATCGAATGTTACGAGTGCAAGCAAAGCATCAGCTCCACGGCGCCTGCTTGCATTCATTGCGGTGCGCCTGCGGCAACGGTGCAAGCGGCCACTTCGACGGCAGCGCCTGTGGAAGCACCGCTTTCTTTCGGGCGTTTGCCGAGCAATGAGAGTGTGCCTCGGGTGACCCCGGCTGCGTTCGGGCGTAAACGAAAAACCGAAATCCAGGCTGAGGTCCCGGCACCGGTGCTCAATGGACCGCGTCCGGTGGAACTCTGGCTGAAACTGATGATTTTCTTTCTGCCGCCGTTTTTTGTCTGGTTCCTGCTGCGTCGCGGGCATTCGCTGGGGCAGCGCTTGCTGGGCTTCGGCTGGCTGGGCCTGATGATCCTCTTGTCCAAGGCCTGAGCCGTTCAGCGCTCGACCTGATTGTGTGGCGAACCGGCCGCCCAGGCCGCGATGTTCTGCAAAGTTGTCGCGGCAATCGCGCCCAGGGCTTCGCGAGTGAGGAAGGCCTGGTGTGCGGTGATGATCACGTTCGGAAAGGTCAGCAGGCGCGCCAGCACATCGTCTTGCAGTGGCAGGTCGGAGCGGTCCTCGAAGAACAACTGCGCCTCCTCTTCATAGACATCGAGTCCCAGATAGCCCAATTGGCCGTTTTTCAATGCGTCGATCAGCGCCGGCGTGTCCACCAGACCGCCACGCCCGGTGTTGATCAACATCGCGCCGGGCTGCATGTGCGCCAGTGACTCGCGGTTGATCAAATGTTTGCTCTGCTCGTTGAGCGGGCAATGCAGGCTGATGATCTGAGACTCGGCCAGCAGTTGCGGCAAGCTCAGGTAGCGCGCGCCGAGGGCTTCGACCTGTGGGTTCGGATAGGGATCATAGGCCAGCAATTGGCAGCCGAAGCCGTGCATGATCTTCGCAAAGGTCGCGCCGATCTGCCCGGTGCCGACCACGCCGACGGTCTTGTTCACCAGGTCGAAACCGGTCAACCCGTGCAGGCTGAAATCGCCCTCGCGGGTACGGTTGTAGGCGCGGTGCAGACGGCGGTTGAGCGCCAGGATCAACGCCACCGCGTGTTCGGCCACGGCGTGGGGCGAGTACGCCGGGACCCGCACAACCGTCAGCCCCAGGTGCTTCGCCGCCGCGAGGTCGACATGGTTGTAACCGGCCGAGCGCAGGGCGATCAGGCGTGTGCCGCCTGCTGCCAGGCGTTCAAGCACCGGGGCGCTGAGGTCATCGTTGATGAAGGCGCAGACCACCTCGTGATGCTCGGCCAGCGCCGCCGTGTCGAGGCTCAGTCGTGCCGGCTGGAAATGCAGTTCGATGCCGGCAGGCAGGACGGCGGCGAGAAAACTCTCGCGGTCGTAGGTCTGGCTGCTGAAAAGAATCGTGCGCATGCTGTCCTCCTGGAAGTCTCAAACCCCGTAGCAGCCTTCGGCAGCTGCCATAGGGTTTAAGCTTAGCGTTCAGGCCTTCCTGCGTTATTGCGCTGCATCAGGCATTGATGCGCGCATGGGCCGCGAGGCGATTGATGGCGCGTTCGAGTTCTTCCAGCGCGACGGGGGCTTTCGGGTCCTGTTGCTTGAGCAGGGTTTCGCTGCGCTGGCAGGCGGCGCGCAGTTGCGGGACGCCGCAATAACGGGTTGCCCCGTGCAGGCGATGGACCCGCTCGATCAGGGCGTTCTGGTCGTTGGCTTCACGGGCCACGCGGATGGCCTCGCGGTCGGCTTCCAGGGAGGCCAGCAGCATGGCCAGCATGTCCGCCGCCAGATCGGCCTTGCCGGCCGCCAGGCGCAGGCCTTCTTCGTGGTCCAGCACCTGCAGTTCATGACCGCTGTTGTTATCGCTATTACGCTCCGGACCCTGATTGCGCAGCGCCAGGCCCGTCCATTTCAACACCACTTGCGCCAGTTGCCGTTCGCTGATGGGTTTGGTCAGGTAGTCGTCCATGCCGCTTTGCAGCAATGCGCGTTTTTCATTGGCCATCGCATGGGCGGTGAGGGCCACGACCGGCAGTGGCGTGCAATGCCGCTCGCTTTCCCATTGGCGAATGGCTTCGGTGCTTTGGCGCCCATCCATGCCGGGCATTTGCACGTCCATCAACACCAGATCGAAAGTCTCGTTCTGTACGGCCTTGACCGCGGCGTAACCGCTTTCTACCGCGAGCACCTTGGCGCCCATGTCTTCGAGCAGGGTTTGCACCAGCAGCAGGTTGGCCGGGTTGTCGTCCACGCAAAGGACCTTCGGCGCGCGGCTGGAAACGGGCTCGGCGGGGTCGCTGCGCTGCTGGCGCGGGTTGACCAGATCAGACAGGGCCCGACGCAGCTTGCGGGTGCAGGCGGGTTTGGACTGGAGCTGGCTGTGGGGGTTGGGCACCGAGAGATGGAACAGCGTCAGTTCGGTGGTCGGGCACAGCACCAACACTCTGCAGCCCAGGTGTTCAAGGTCCCAGATGTGCTGGTTGAGGCGCTCCGGCGGCATGTCGTTGCTGGTGATGCCGAGCACCGCCAAGCCGATTGCCTGATCGGTCTGGTGAGCGCCGGTCACGCCATTGGCCAGGCTTTCCAGGGTATTGAACGGCGTGACGCTCAGGCCGCAGTCTTCCAGTTGATGCTGCAATGCCTGACGGGCCAGTTCATGGTTTTCCAGGACAGCCACCCGCTGCCCGAGCAACGGTGGGCCGGGCAGGTCTTCGGCGTCGTCGCGGGTTTTGGGCAGGCTCAGGCTGATCCAGAATTCCGAGCCTTCGCCCGGCGTGCTGTCGACGCCGATCTCGCCGCCCATTTGTTCGATCAGCCGTTTGGAAATCACCAATCCGAGGCCGGTGCCGCCGGGTTGTCGGGAGAGCGAGTTATCGGCCTGGCTGAAGGCCTGGAACAGGGCGCGCACGTCCTGGTTCGACAGACCGATGCCGGTGTCCTGAATGCTGATGCGCAGTTGCACGCTGTCTTCATGCTCTTCTTCGAGCATCGCCCGGGCGACGATGGTGCCTTCGCGGGTGAACTTGATCGCATTGCTCACAAGGTTGGTGAGGATCTGCTTGAGTCGCAACGGATCGCCCACCAGCGACAGTGGCGTATCGCGATAAACCAGGCTCACCAGCTCAAGCTCTTTGGCGTGGGCGGCCGGGGCGAGGATGTTCAGGGTGTCTTGCAGCAGGTCGCGCAGGTTGAACGGAATATGGTCGAGCACCAGTTTGCCGGCCTCGATTTTCGAGAAATCGAGAATCTCGTTGATGATCCCCAGCAGGCTGTCGGCGGACTTTTCGATGGTGCCCAGGTAATCGAGCTGGCGCGGCGTCAGTTCGCTTTTTTGCAGCAGGTGCGTGAAGCCGAGAATGCCGTTGAGCGGCGTGCGGATTTCATGGCTCATGTTGGCCAGGAACTCGGACTTGATCCGGCTCGCCTCCAGGGCTTCCTTGCGCGCCAGGTCCAGCTCGATGTTCTGTATTTCGATGGTTTCCAGATTCTGACGCACGTCTTCGGTGGCCTGGTCGACGCTGTTTTGCAATTCTTCCTGAGCGTTCTGCAGCGTCCCGGCCATGCGGTTGATGCCGGACGCCAGTTCATCCAGTTCCTGGCTGCCGAGGGGCGGCAGGCGGGTTTCCAGGTGACCGTCCTTGAGTTGCGCCACGGCCTGTTTGATCTGGCTCAATGGCCGATTGATGGTTCGGCCCATGCGTAACGCCAGCAGCGCCGCACCGGCCAGGCCTCCGCCGATCAGCAGCAGGCTGGCGAACAGGCTGCGGTAGCCGCGCAGCAGCATGCCGTTGTGGGACAGTTCGAGTTCGACCCAGCCCAGCAGGCGGTCGGCTTCATCGGGGATCAGGTCACCAGCCAGGTTGCGGTGCTTGCCGAACACCGGCAGCAGGTAACGCGTGGCGTCATTGCCACTGCGGCGCAGCAACTGTGAACCGTTGCCCAGGGGCGCCTGATTGAGCATGGTCGGGCCGGCATGGGCCAGCGGCGTGCGGTCGGGGGCGAGGAAGGTCACCGCGCGCACGTCGGTCTGTTCCAGGGACTGGGTGGCGATGCGCTCCAGCAGCTCGTTGTCTTTGCGACCCATGGCCGGGGCCACCAACGGTGCCAGCTGTTCGGCGATCATTTCGCCGCGTTGCATGAGCTGGGCTTGCAGGTCCGATTGCTGCATCCAGGTGAAATAGCCGCCCAGGACCAACGCCATCAGGGTGGTCGGCAACAGGGTCAGTAACAGCACGCGGCCTTTAATTCCCAGTTTCTTGAGCACGCATCTCTCCTGCATCCAGCTGTTTATTGACCTGCACATGCGTCCGGCACGCGCCACCTGCGCAGTGTAGCGATTTGCATGCGGGCAATCTTCGTCAAATTGATGTCGTCATTCGTCGGTCAGTTCAATGCTTTGGTCCTGGGAGACAAACCTTGGGTTGCCCCTGGAGAGGCAATCTTGAATAATCAGCAATTGAGAATTATTTGCAGATACTCATGACTCCCATCGCGATTGGCCATCCTCGCATCCTCTCTATCGAAGACGATCCAGTGCTCGGTGCTTATGTTCATGAGCATCTGGGGCGCTGCGGTTTTCAGGTGACCTGGTGCCAGAACGGGCAGGAAGGCCTGGCGATTGCGCGCCAGCAGGCCTTCGATGTGGTGTTGATGGATATTCTGTTGCCGGGGCTCGATGGCCTGGCGGTGCTGACCCAATTGCGCCAGAGCCATTCCACGCCAGTGGTGCTGATGTCGGCGCTGGGTGCCGAGGCGGATCGCATCAGTGGTTTTCGCCTCGGGGCCGACGATTACCTGCCCAAGCCTTTCAGCATGGCCGAGTTGCGGGTGCGCATCGAAGCGATCCTGCGGCGGGTGGCGTTCGACCGTCGACCAGCGCCGATACCGACGCCCCCTGCGACGGACTGCCTGCGTTTTGACGATGAACTGGGCGAGGTCTTTTGTGGTGAACTCGCGGCCGGCCTGACCCGCAGCGAGTACCGCTTGCTGGACACGCTGAACCGCAACGACGATGAAGTGTTGAGCAAGGCGTTCCTTTATCAGCAGGTATTGCAGCGCGGTTATGCGCCCCATGACCGCAGCCTCGACATGCACATCAGTCAGATTCGCCGCAAGCTCAAGGCCATCGGTTACACCGAGCGTGAAGTGCGCACGGTTTGGGGCAAAGGGTACGTATTGAGTGCGGTCGATGAAGTGGTCTGACGCGCCGGGCCGCACGGTGCTCCTGCAACAGCAATTGCTGCGCGATCTGTCCCACGAATTGCGCACGCCGCTCAGCCGGTTGCGGGTGGCCTGTGAAAGTGAGCAGGACCTGGAGCAATTGCGCGAGCGCATTAGCCGGGAAGTCGACGGCATGCAGCGCCTGGTCGAGGATGCGCTGCAACTGGCCTGGCTCGACACCGAGCGCACGTCTTTGCCCGATGAAGCGATCCAGGTCCAGGCCTTGTGGGAAATGCTCACGGAAAACGCTTGCTATGAAAGCAGCTGGCCGGCGAGTCAGTTGCACTGTGCGGTGGATGCCTCCTGCTGGGTGCGCGGCCATCTCAATACCCTGGCCCAGGCGCTGGAAAACATTCTGCGCAATGCCATTCGTCATTCACCGCAGGGCGGTGTCGTGATGTTCGATGGCCGGCGTGATGGCGACTTTTGGCACCTGTGGCTGGAGGACGAGGGCGGTGGGGTGGCTGACGAGGATCTTGAGCGAATCTTCTCGCCGTTCATCCGGCTCGACGGTTCACGGCCGGGGGATGGTGGGTTCGGATTGGGGTTGAGCATTGCGAGGAATGCGGTGCAGCGGCAGGGCGGGCGGCTTTGGGCGGAGAATGCAGGGCGGGGCTTACGACTGAATATGCTGTTATTGGCTGATCTCCATGGCGACAATGATGACGCCCCCGCTCCCACAATTGATATGTGTCGACCACAAATTGCGTGATCAACCCCGGCCGCGAAGAGGCTTGCTGATTTTGCCGGAGCGTTCCCGTTATTTTGTACGACCTTTCTTAAAGGGTATCGCCGACACCTTAAGCCTGACTTGACGGAATAGACTCGCGTTTTTCCTCGTCCTCCAGGAGTTCGGTATGAATGCATCCAGCGTCCCCGGCAACGCACACGACGACCGTTTCAATGAAGTGCTTGCGCTGATTCAAAATGCCAAACAGCAGGCCATGCAGGCGGTGAATACCCAGTTGATCGAGCTGTATTGGCAGGTCGGTGCTTACATCAGCCGCAAGCTGGAACAGGCTGAGTGGGGCGATTCTGTGGTCAGCCAACTGGCTGAGCATCTGGCTCAGACTCAACCGGGGTTGCGCGGGTTTACCCGGTCGAACTTGTTTCGCATGCGCCAGTTCTATGAGACTTATCACGCTGAAGAGAAAGTCGCACCACTGGTGCGACAATTGTCCTGGTCGCATAACCTGATCATTTTCAGCCAGAGTAAACGGCCGGAAGAGCGGGAGTTCTACGTGCGTTTGGCAGTTCAGGAAAATGGTCGAAGCGCGAACTAGAGCGTCAGTTCAAAACCGCACTGTTTGAACGAAGCGTGACCCAACCAGCAAAAATCTCAGCAGTGCTGAGACAAGCCCACCCGGCAGCGCTTGAGATATTCCGCGACGCCTACATGCTCGAGTTTCTATTTGGAAGCGCTGGATCGCAAGGAGCGCAAACCCCACGAAAACCCGGCCATCGGTGTGTTGCTCTGCGCCAGTAAGGATGACGAAGTGGTCGAATACGCCCTTAACCGCAGCCTGTCGCCAGCGTTGATCGCTGAATACCAGGTCCAGCTTCCGGACAAACAGCTGCTGCAGGCCAAATTGCATGAGTTTTATGCATTGAATATTGCACAAGGAGAAGAGGAGTGAACTGCTTATTCCCATAAGCCATAAGCCCCTTACTTTGCGTGATATGGCCTGCGCACGTTTGCCGGTATGATAGGCGCCCCCGCAGTCCGGATTGCGAATACGCCATGACCTTGCAGTACCCAACCATCGCCGATTGCGTCGGCAACACTCCGCTGGTCCGTTTGCAGCGCCTGCCTGGCGTCACCAGCAACACGCTTTTGCTCAAGCTCGAAGGGAACAACCCGGCGGGTTCGGTCAAGGATCGTCCGGCGCTGTCGATGATCACCCGCGCCGAATTGCGCGGGCAGATCCACGTCGGCGACACGCTGATCGAAGCGACTTCGGGTAACACCGGGATTGCCCTGGCCATGGCCGCCGCGATCAAGGGTTACAAGATGATCCTGATCATGCCGGACAACTCCAGCGCCGAGCGTAAAGCCGCGATGACGGCCTATGGCGCCGAGCTGATTCTGGTCAGCCAGGAAGAAGGCATGGAAGGCGCGCGCGACCTCGCCCAGCGAATGGAAGCCGAAGGCCGTGGCAAGGTGCTCGATCAGTTCGCCAACGGTGACAACCCCGAGGCGCACTACACCACCACCGGTCCGGAAATCTGGCGTCAGACCCAGGGCACCATCACGCATTTCGTCAGCTCGATGGGCACCACCGGCACCATCATGGGTGTCTCGCGCTACCTGAAAGAACAGAACGAGAACGTGCAGATCATCGGTCTGCAACCCATGGAAGGCTCGGCAATTCCGGGCATCCGCCGCTGGCCGCAGGAATACCTGCCAAAGATTTATCAGGCTGATCGCGTGGACCGGATCGTCGACATGGCGCAAAGCGAGGCCGAGGACGTGACCCGTCGTCTGGCGCGCGAAGAAGGCATTTTCTGCGGCGTGTCTTCGGGCGGTGCCGTGGCGGCGATGCTGCGCCTGTCCAAAGAAGTTGAAAACGCGGTGATTGTCGCGATCATCTGTGACCGTGGCGACCGTTACCTGTCGACCGGCATTTTCGACGCGGCCAACTGATGGCCAAGCAAGAGAGAGGCCTGCGCTTTCAGCCCACGGGCGGCAGCAAGGCCCCGCAAGTCCCGACCGGCAAAAAGCAGCGTTTGACCATCGAGCGCCTGGTTAATGACGGTCGCGGTATCGCATTTTTTGAAGGTCGCACCTGGTTCGTCATCGGCGCCTTGGCCGGTGAAGAGGTCGAGGCGCGGGTCTTGGGTGCCCACGGTAAAGTGGTCGAGGCGCGTACCGAGCGGGTGTTCCAGGCCAGCCAATTGCGCCGCCCGGCACCGTGCGCCCATGCCGGTCGCTGCGGTGGTTGCAGCGTGCAGCATCTGCCCCACAACGAACAACTCGCCCTGAAACAGCGCATGCTCGCCGAGCAATTGTCGAGGGTTGCCGGCGTCGAACCCGAAGAGTGGGCTGCGCCATTGAGCGGTCCGGAATTCGGCTACCGGCGTCGTGCCCGGGTGGCGGTGCGTTGGGACATGAAGGCGAAAAAACTCGAAGTCGGTTTCCGCGCTGCCGGCAGCCAGGACATCGTTGCCATCAACGAGTGCCCGGTGCTGGTACAGCCCTTGCAGCCGATCATGACCTGCTTGCCGGATATGCTGCGGCGCTTGAGCAAACCTCAGGCACTGGGGCATGTGGAATTGTTCAGCGGTTCGTCATTGGCGGTATTGCTGCGGCACATGGCGCCGTTGTCCGAAGCCGATATGACGATCCTCAAGGAATTCTGCGCGCTCCATGAGGCCCAGTTGTGGCTGCATGGCGACGGCGAGCCGCAACCGGTCGACGCCGATCAGGCCCTGGGCTATCGCCTTGAACCGTGGGACTTGAATCTGGCGTATCGGCCTGGAGATTTCATCCAGGTCAACGCCGGGGTCAACGAAGCGATGATCGCTCAGGCGCTGGAATGGTTGGCGCCGAAAGCCGATGAGCGGGTTCTGGACCTGTTCTGCGGGTTGGGCAACTTTGCCTTGCCGCTGGCCAGGACCGTTCGTGAAGTGGTGGCGGTGGAAGGTGTGCAGGCCATGGTCGAGCGGGCCGCCGCGAACGCCGCTAGTAATAATTTGCATAACGCGAAATTTTTTCAGGCCGATTTATCCCAGCCTTTGGCTGATGCCGAATGGGCCAGCGAAGGCTTTTGTGCGGTACTCTTGGACCCACCTCGCGACGGTGCTTTCGAGGTGGTGCGCAAGCTTGCGTCCCTGGGTGCCGAACGATTGGTTTATGTGTCGTGCAACCCTGCAACTCTGGCGCGCGACACGGTCGAATTGATCAAGCAGGGCTACCGGTTAAAACGTGCCGGGATTCTCGATATGTTTCCTCAAACGGCGCATGTCGAGGCCATGGCGTTATTTGAAGCGAGCTAGGATGGCTCGTCTGGTCCGACTGACCGTCCGTGCCGCCACGCATCAGCCCGGCGGGGCGCCCGGACAATGAAGGTCAGCGATTTGACGCATTGAATCTGCGTCGTAGGGAAGGTAAAGCAAGATGGTACAGGTGAGAGCACACCAGCCGATCAACACTGACGGCAGTATCAATCTCGAGGCTTGGCTCGATCACGCGGTCAGTATCGATACGGCACTGGATCGCAAAGCCTTGAAAGAAGCCTGCGAGTTCGCTCGCGAGGCCGAACAACAAGCCAATGCGGCGAAAAACCTGTGGTCCGAAGGGACCTCGAGTTTCCGCACCGGCCTTGAGATCGCCGAGATTCTCGCCGACCTCAAACTCGATCAGGATTCGTTGGTCGCGGCAGTCTTGTACCGCGGCGTGCGCGAAGGCCAGATCCAGTTGCCGGCGGTCAGCCAGCGCTTCGGCCCGGTGGTCGCCAAACTGATTGACGGCGTGCAACGCATGGCGGCGATCAGCGACAGTCTGAGTCCGCGTAAATCCATGGTGATGGGCACCCAAGGCCAGGTGGAAAACCTGCGCAAGATGCTCGTGGCCATGGTCGACGACGTGCGCGTCGCGCTGATCAAACTGGCCGAGCGCACCTGTGCGATCCGTGCGGTAAAAACCGCCGATGACGAGAAGCGTAACCGCGTCGCCCGTGAAGTCTTCGACATCTACGCGCCGCTGGCTCACCGCCTCGGTATCGGTCATATCAAGTGGGAGCTGGAGGACTTGTCCTTCCGTTACCTTGAGCCCGACCAGTACAAGCAGATCGCCAAGTTGCTCCATGAGCGACGGCTGGATCGCGAGCGCTTCATCAGCGATGTGATGACCCAGCTCAAGAACGAGTTGCAGGCCACCGGCGTCGAGGCTGACATCAGCGGCCGGGCCAAACACATCTATTCGATCTGGCGCAAAATGCAGCGCAAGGGTCTGGAGTTCAGCCAGATCTACGACGTGCGCGCCGTTCGCGTGCTGGTGCCGGAAATGCGCGACTGCTACACCGCGCTCGGCATCGTCCACACCCTGTGGCGGCACATCCCGAAAGAGTTCGACGACTACATCGCCAACCCGAAAGAGAACGGCTACCGCTCGCTGCACACCGCGGTGATCGGCCCTGAAGGCAAGGTGCTGGAAGTGCAGATCCGCACCCACGCCATGCACGAAGAAGCCGAGCTGGGGGTTTGCGCGCACTGGCGATACAAGGGCACCGACGTCAAGTCCGGCTCGAACCACTACGAAGAGAAAATCTCCTGGCTGCGTCAGGTTCTCGAGTGGCACGAAGAGCTGGGCGATATCGGCGGCCTTGCCGAACAGCTGCGGGTCGATATCGAGCCGGACCGGGTTTATATCTTCACTCCCGACGGTCATGCCATCGACTTGCCGAAGGGCGCGACACCGCTGGACTTCGCTTACCGCGTGCACACCGAAATCGGTCACAACTGCCGCGGCGCCAAGATCAACGGGCGCATCGTGCCGCTCAACTACAGCCTGCAAACCGGTGAACAGGTCGAGATCATCACCAGCAAGCACGGCACTCCGAGCCGCGACTGGCTGAACCCGAACCTGGGCTACATCACCACGTCACGGGCGCGGGCGAAGATTGTTCACTGGTTCAAGCTGCAAGCCCGCGATCAGAACGTTGCGGCCGGTAAAACCTTGATCGAGCGCGAACTCAATCGCCTCGGCCTGCCGCAGGTGGATTTCGACAAGTTGGCCGAAAAGGCCAACATGAAGACCGCCGAGGACATGTTCGCTGCGTTGGGCGCAGGCGATTTGCGCCTGGCGCAACTGGTGAACCTGGCGCAGCAACTGGTCGAGCCGGAACGCGGCAACGAACAGCTGGAGTTGATCCCGCGCAAAGCCACCGGCTATAAACCGGGCAAGCGCGGCGATATCCAGATCCAGGGCGTCGGCAACCTGATGACCCAGATGGCCGGCTGCTGCCAGCCGTTGCCGGGGGACGCCATCGTCGGTTACATCACCCAGGGCCGTGGCGTGAGCATCCACCGTCAGGACTGCGCCTCGGTGCTGCAACTGGCCGGGCGCGAGCCGGAGCGGATCATCCAGGTCAGCTGGGGGCCGGTGCCGGTGCTCACCTATCCGGTGGACATCATCATTCGCGCTTACGACCGTTCCGGTCTGCTGCGTGACGTGTCGCAGGTGCTGCTCAACGAGCGGATCAACGTGCTGGCGGTCAACACCCGCTCGAACAAAGAGGACAACACTGCGTTGATGTCCCTGACCATCGAGATTCCGGGGCTGGATGCGCTGGGGCGGTTGCTGGGGCGGATCTCCCAGTTGCCGAACATCATCGAAACCCGCCGTAACCGCACACCGTAAGGCGTTCACTTTTTTGTGGCCGCCAAGCTTTTGTGGGGCTGGCTTGTCGGATCGCGGCGGTGCGGCGATCCGACAAGTCAGGTTCCCACAGGTTCTCGCAGAGATTGATTGATGTATTCACTTGAAGACCTGCTGCACCTGATGAACCGTCTGCGCGACCCGCAGTACGGCTGCCCGTGGGACATCAAGCAAACCTACGCCACCATCGTCCCGCACACCCTGGAAGAAGCCTACGAAGTTGCCGATGCTATTGAACGCGGCGATTTCGATCACTTGCAGGGTGAGTTGGGCGACTTGTTGTTCCAGGTGGTTTATTACAGCCAACTGGCTCGGGAAGAAGGGCGCTTCGAATTCGCTGGCGTGGTCGACAGCATCACGCGCAAGTTGATCCGCCGTCATCCTCACGTATTTCCCACCGGGGATCTGTACGCGCCGCTGGACGTCCCGCGTCTGAATGAAGAGCAGGTCAAGCAACGCTGGGAAGAGATCAAGGCCGAAGAACGCGCCGAGAAGTCTTCGGCGCCGGAGCAGTTGTCCTTGCTCGATGACGTACCCGCGGCACTGCCGGCGTTGTCCCGTTCGGCAAAACTGCAGAAGCGCGCAGGGCAGGTCGGGTTCGATTGGCCGGACGCCTTGCCGGTGCTCGACAAGGTTCGCGAAGAGCTCGATGAAGTGCTTGAAGCCATGGCCGACAATGACTCGGCGGCGATTGCCGATGAAGTCGGCGACCTGCTGTTTTCCGTGGTCAATCTGGCGCGTCACCTCAAGGTCGATCCGGAAACCGCACTGCGTGGTGCGAACACAAAATTTGAAAGACGCTTCCGATTTATCGAACAGGCATTGCGCGACACCCACCGTCCCATAGAAGATTGCACCCTCGAAGAGTTGGACGCCTTGTGGGGCGAAGCCAAACGTCAGGAAAAGAATTTGCCCAGCTGCGGCTGAGCTGTTGCCYAAGTGAGTAAGCACCATGAGCCTTTCCCTTCGCGACCAGTTGCTCAAAGCAGGGCTGGTCAACCAAAAGCAGGCCAAACAGGTCGGCAAAGAAAAACAGAAACAACAGCGTCTGGCCCACAAAGGCCAGATCGAACTCGATGACTCCCAGCAGCGTGCGGCTCAGGAAGCCATGGCCGAGAAGGTCAAGCGCGATCAGGAGCTCAACCGTCAGCAGCAGGAGAAGGCCGAGCAGAAGGCCCGAGCCGCCCAGGTCAAGCAATTGATCGAAGTCTCGCGCCTGCCCAAGCTGAACACCGAGGACTACTACAACTTCGTCGACGACAAAAAGGTCAAGCGTATCTCCGTCAACACCCTGATGCGCAACAAGCTCAGCAGCGGTTCCCTGGCGATCGTGCATCACGCTGGCGGTTATGAAGTGATCCCTCGTGAAGCGGCCCTGAAGATTCAGGAGCGCGACCCACAGCGCATCGTGCAGCTGAATGTGAAGACAGAAGAAGTCAGCACCGAAGACGATCCGTACGCGGCCTATCAGATTCCTGACGATCTGATGTGGTAAGCCGTTAGCAGCTGCAACAACGACAAACCCCGCTCATGGCGGGGTTTGTCATTTTCAATGCGGTGGTTATGCAGAACGCGCTTCGCGTTGCTGCTCCAGTGATTCCAGTTCGGCCTTGTATTGGTGGGCTTCGGTCTCGGAATGGAACATCCCGACCAGCAGGTCTTGTTGATGTACATCCCAGATGCGGATACCGGCGGCGATGCCTTCATGGGACATATGTGAATCGTCGCGTTCAGTTACTTTTACAGTCATCTGCTAGCTCCAATCTCTGTTATCTGCAGCAAGGCGTGTGCAGGCCTTTGTTATAAGTTTTGTTAGCTGGCTAAGTAAACGACTGAAATCGGTAACGGACTTTTTCAAAAACGGAGAAAGTGCTGCAGCCCGCGAAATACGCGACATTCAGTCGCAGGCTGTTGAGTTCCATGACAAATGTTTCATGTTTAAAGGGCTGTCTGGCCGTAGATAAAACCTGGCCAAAAAAAACGCCCCGAACCAGTCGGGGCGTTTTTATGTGTGGCGTAGGCGGGGTATTACTTACCCTGCCAGCGCTTCAGTACCAGCGTGGCGTTGGTGCCACCGAAGCCGAAGCTGTTGCTCATCACGGTGTTGATGGTGGCGTCTTCGCGAGTCTTGGTCAGGATTGGCATGTCTGCCACTTCCGGGTCCAGTTCGTCGATGTTGGCGGAACCCGCCATGAAGTTGCCTTCCATCATCAGCATGCAGTAGATCGCTTCGTGAACGCCGGCGGCGCCCAGGGAGTGACCCGACAGGCTCTTGGTGGAGCTGATGGCCGGAGCGTTGTCGCCGAACACTTCACGCACACCTTTCATTTCCATCACGTCGCCGACCGGAGTCGAGGTGCCGTGGGTGTTCAGGTAGTCGATCGGTGCGTCAACGGTGGACATGGCCATCTGCATGCAGCGGATGGCGCCTTCGCCGCTTGGGGCGACCATGTCGTAGCCGTCGGAGGTCGCGCCGTAGCCAACGATTTCCGCGTAGATCTTCGCGCCGCGGGCCAGAGCGTGTTCCAGCTCTTCGACCACGACCATGCCGCCACCGCCGGCGATGACGAAACCGTCACGCTTGGCGTCGTAGGCACGGGAAGCTTTTTCCGGAGTTTCGTTGTACTGGCTGGACAGGGCGCCCATGGCGTCGAACAGGAACGACTGGCTCCAGTGCTCTTCTTCACCGCCGCCGGCGAATACGATGTCCTGCTTGCCCATCTGGATCTGTTCCATGGCGGTACCGATGCAGTGAGCACTGGTGGCGCAGGCAGAAGCGATGGAGTAGTTCAGGCCCTTGATCTTGAACGGGGTGGCCAGGCAAGCGGAAACAGTGCTGCTCATGGTCCGCGTTACGCGGTATGGGCCGACGCGCTTGACGCCTTTCTCGCGCAGGATGTCCAGCGCTTCCATCTGGTTCAGCGTGGAGGCGCCACCGGAACCGGCGATCAGGCCGGTACGCGGGTTGGAAACTTGCTCTTCGGTCAGGCCGGAGTCTGCGATGGCATCTTTCATGGCCAGGTAGGCGTAAGCCGCCGCGTGGCCGACGAAGCGATAGATCTTGCGATCGATCAGCTCTTCGAGGGGAAGGTCAATGGAGCCGGAAACCTGGCTACGCAGACCCATTTCGGCATATTCCGGGTTGAACCGGATGCCAGGGCGGCTTGCACGCAGGTTAGCGGAGACGGTCTCTTTGTCATTGCCCAGGCACGAAACGATGCCCAGACCAGTGATAACGACGCGGCGCATGCGGATAACCCTTAGAAGTTGTCAGTGGAGGTGAAAACGCCGACCCGAAGGCCTTCGGCGGTATAGATTTCGCGGCCGTCGACAGTCACGGAACCATCGGCGATGGCCATGTTCAGTTTGCCTTTGAGGACGCGTTTGATATGGATGTTATAGGTGACTTTCTTGGCGGTCGGCAGTACCTGGCCAAAGAATTTCACTTCGCCCGAACCCAGGGCGCGACCGCGGCCCGGCAGGCCTTGCCAGCCGAGGAAGAAACCGACCAGTTGCCACATGGCATCGAGGCCCAGGCAGCCCGGCATCACCGGATCACCTTCGAAGTGGCAGGCGAAGAACCACAGGTCTGGAGTGATATCCAGCTCGGCGACCAATTCACCTTTGCCGTACTTGCCACCCTCTTCGGAGATCAGGGTGATGCGATCGACCATCAGCATGTTCGGGGCGGGCAGTTGCGCGTTACCCGGGCCGAACAGCTCACCACGACTGCAGCGCAGCAGGTCTTCCCGGGTAAAGGCGTTTTGTTTGGTCATGCGAGCTCCTCAATAGTCCATGCGGCAGGGGGGCGAATCTTCCCGGCCGATCGAAGCGTTCATGCCTCGAGTCAGCAGCCTACTCATAGACTATTGCGTTGTAGTGAAAGTCACAGTACCAAGGACATGAATGTACACTTGTGCACTGAAATTATTATTCAAGCCCCTTTTAGGGCCTGTTCGGGTGCCTAAGACTGCCGCACTTTCGTCTTTCACGCCAGTCGCAGATCGTCGAAAGGCCTGCACTACTGCACCCAACGCTGCAGAATTTGCTGCAGATCAGTGCGTTTAAAGGGCTTGGCCAGGTAATCGTTCATTCCCGCGGACAAACAGGCTTCACGATCGCCCTGCAAGGCGTTGGCCGTCAGGGCAATGATCGGCACGTCAGCGCAGCCGGGCAGTTGGCGAATCTGTCGGGTGGCCTCGTAGCCGTCAATGACCGGCAGTCGGCAATCCATCAGAATCGCTTCGAAAATCAGGCTCTCGGCGCTGCGCACCGCTTGTGCACCATCGGTGACGACGCTGACAGTAAAGCCCAGGCTGCGCAACATTGCTTCAATGACGGTGCGGTTGACCGGGTTGTCTTCCACCAGCAACACATTGCGACCTTCGCCGTGGCCATTGCCGGTATGTACTCGCGGCGTCAGCACCGGCAACGACTGCTTATACAGCGCCAATGGAATTTCCAGGGTGAACACCGAGCCGACGCCTTCTTCGCTTTGAGCACGCAAGGTGCCGCCCATTCGTTCTGCCAGAGTGCGGGCAATCGGCAGCCCCAGCCCGGTGCCACCGTAACGTCTTGAAATAGTACTGTCGGCCTGCTGGAACGCGTTGAACATCAATTCCAGGCTTTCGGCCGGGATGCCAATCCCGCTGTCGCGCACGGTGCAGGTGAACCACAGCAATTCGTGATCCAGCGACTGCCACTGCGGTTCGATCGTGACGCGGCCCCGTTCGGTGAATTTCAGCGCATTGCCGACCAGGTTGACCAGGATCTGCCGGATCCGCGTCGGGTCGCCCTGAACCTGCAGGGCGCGCATGTCCTCGGGGATCTGCAGTTGCAGGTCAAGCCCACGTTGCACTGCGCTGTGCTGGAACGACTGGGCGCAACTGGTGATCAGGTCCGCGAGGTTGAATGCAATGTGCTCCAGCTCCAGTTCCGAGCGTTCGATGCGCGAGAAGTCGAGAATGTCGTTGATCACTTTGAGCAGGTGTTCAGTCGATTCAGAAGCCAGCGCGGCGTACTCGATCTGTTCCTCGGTCATCGCGGTGGTTTCCAGCAGTTGCAGCATGCCCAGCACGCCATTCATCGGCGTGCGCAGCTCATGGCTCATCATCGCCAGGAAATCGGATTTGGCGTTGTTGGCCTTTTCCGCTTCCTCGCGGGTCTGGATCAATTGCGCCATGGCCTGATGCTGTTCGCGGCTGGCTTGTTCAAGGCCCTGGGCAAGGTTGTTGATGTGTTGTGACAGGGCGCCCAGTTCGGTGTCATCGACAATCGGCAGGGGCGTTTTGTAGTCGCCTTTCTGGATCGCCTTGACCGCATTGCCGATGTCGTGGATCGGTTGCGACAGGCTGCTGGCCAGACGCCGAGCCAGCAGAAAGGTAAACAGCAGGGCGAACAGGGCAAGGATCCCGGCCTTGAACAGGATTTCCTGCTGGCGCTGGTTGAAGGCGTCATTGGACAGACCGACGATCACCCGGCCCAGGTAATCTTCTCCCGGCTTCGTGGGGGCGGTGCGGCTGTTCTGGAAGAAGTCATTGTTGAGCGCGATGCGTTGCAGCCGCACCGGTGCCTGGAACACTTCGACCTGGTGCGAACGATTGTGGGTTTCCGACGGTTGTTCGACGTACACCAGAACCCGGTTGGTGCGGTCCTGAACCTCCAGAAAACGCACATTGGGCGTGGCCAGGGTGGCTTTGAGCAAACTCTCGAGCACGTCGTTATTACCCGAGATCACCCCGTATTCGGTGGCCGGCGCCAGTTGGTTGGCGATCAGTTGACCGGTGTGGTTGAGTTCCTGGCGCAGGTCCTGGATTCGCACGAAGGTGAAAAAACTGATCAGCAGCAACGTCAGCAGTAGCGCCGGGCCGAGGCTGATGATCTGGGTACGGGTATTGATGTCCCAACCGCTATGGAAGGTCATGGGCGATGTTCTCCTTCGGCCAGCTGTGTTGCGACAGAGGCTTCATTCATCGGTTCAATGCTTAATGAACGAGCCACTTGCGGGTTGCTCAAGACCTTGAACTGCTGCGGATAAAGGGTGCGCGGCCAGGTGCTGGAGGGGCGGTCGAGCAGTTCGTCGAGAATCTTCAGCCAATCGCTCTGGTCGCTGTAGGTGCTGGCGAGGCTGCCCGCCCTGACGAACGCGGCATTGGGACCGATCAGCGGCAGCTGCCGTGCGTAGCTGCTGAGCAGCAGGTTTTTCACGGTTTTGGGGTTGTACAGATCAGGATCATCCAGGCCCAGCAGCACATCGCTGTTTTTCAGCAGGGCCTGCAACGGGCGACTGTCATTGGTGTTGTCCCAACGCTCGGTGACCACTTCAAGGCCCAGGGGCAGGGCTGCCTGATGCAGTTCCTTCAGCAGGAATTCGCTGTGGCTGTCGAAAAGCACGCCGACACGTCGAGCCTCGGGCAGGACGAGTCGGGTCAGGCGCAATTGTCGATCCAGCGGCGGATCGCTCCAGAGCAGGCTCAGGTGCGGTGGCGAAACATCGCCAAAGCGTTGGTGGGCTTGCAGGCGGCTGATGCGCAGCACCAGCGTTGCCGGGCCTTGGGCGTCTTGCAGGCGCCAGTCGAGGCTTTGCAAGTCGAGCAGAATCAGGCGGGTACCTGCGGGCAGTTGGCCGGGTGCCGGCAAGCTGGCGACCGGCTGGAAACGCACGCTGTCGGTGGGGCGCAACTCGCTCAGGGCCTGGACGAAAGACTGCACGCCAGGGCTGTCGTCGGCGCCGGTCAGCAGAATGTCGGCGGCCCGGGCCGGCAGATTGCACAGCAGCCCGGCAAACACCAGGCACAGCCCGGCCAGCAGGCGGCCAAGGGTTGGCGTCTTCCGTGGCAGGCAATACGGCATCTTAAAACTCCAGCTCCGCGCTGAAGTAGAGCACCCGGCGTTCGTCGTAGTTGTTATCGACGAAAGTGGTGGGCTGATTGTCGAGGCGTTGCTGGAGGATCCCGGCCAGCTCCAGATTGGCCTTGCCCAAGCCGATGCGTTTGGCGAGGCGGGTGTCGACCCGTTCGAAGCGGTAACCGTTGAGGGCGTCGGCGCCATAGTAGAAGAGCGCGCTGTTCCAGCCCTGGCCCCAGTTGCGCAGCCAACCGGCGGAGCCGCTGTTGCGCGCCGTTTGTTGTGCATCCAGCGGGTTGCTCGCCTCGGCATCGACATAGGCGTACGTCAGGCGCAGACGATCGGTGCTGCTGACGCGCCAGTCCAGTTGGGTTTCCGTCCCTGAGAATCGTGAGCTGTTCGAGTTGCTGGCAATGTACTGATTGTTGCGCAGCGGTTCGCTGATCATGCCGTTGATTTCGTCGTAGAACAGCTTCACATCGACCGTCAGCCCCCAGTCTGTGAAGTAGCCGTTGTAGCCCAATTCCCGGGAACGCATGCGTTCCTGTTCGAGGTCACCCGGGCCACGGGTCCTGACGAAATAGCGGGCGCTGGTCTGGCCATAGGCACTGGGTTGCAGGTTGGTCACCTGGTAACTCCAGTTGACGCTGTTCTCGAACATGTCCGGCGAGCGGACGGCTTCCGAATACACCGCGCGCAAACCGTGGCGCGGGTTGATCAGATAGTTGACCGCCAGTCGCGGGGTCAGTGAACTGCCGGTCAATTGCGTGTCTTCGAACATCGCCCCGCCTTGCAGCAACCAGTGCTCGGTGGCGCGCCACTCGAGTTGGCCGAACGCCCGCCAGGTGGTGTCGTCGAGCGTGCCATTGAAGTAGGTCTCGGAATCGGCCCGGTCGTAACGATAGTTCATGCCGCTGACCAGCCGCAGCGTGTCGGACAGGCTGAGGGTGTCTTGCAGTTCGAGGTCGTAGCGCGACTCTCGGGCACTCTGGTCGATGTCGCCGCACAGCGTTTTGTTCGCGCCGTTTCGCCATTGCGCCAGAACCTGATTGGCCAGGTCTTGTTCTGCCGCTGTACCGGGGGGCGCGCCGGTGAAACGAGCGATGTTGCGCGCCAGGCGTTCGGTGTAATTGGGATTGAGGTGCCAAAGTTGGGTCAGCTCCGGGCTGAACGAGATCTCGGCATCGCAGGCACGCCAAGTCTGCTGACGATCCCAGTGTTGCGCCGAGCCTTGAATATAAAGGCTGTGATCAGGGTTGATGTCCAGGTTCCAGCGCAGCGAGCCGGCGTAGTCCTTGGCGATGACGTCGGAATTGTTCCCAGCGGCGGTAATCCCTGAGAACACCGGGCTGTAGGTATAGGGCCGCTGGTTGGTCCCGTCCTTGGCGTTCAGTTGCCAATCGATGCTCTGATTCTCATTGAGCGTCTGGCTGACGGCGAGGCTGAAGCGATTCAAACGACGGTTGTCGCGATAATCGGCGCCGGTGCGG
Source organism: Pseudomonas sp. 05N433 (assembly GCF_056396925.1). Taxonomy (NCBI): domain Bacteria; kingdom Pseudomonadati; phylum Pseudomonadota; class Gammaproteobacteria; order Pseudomonadales; family Pseudomonadaceae; genus Pseudomonas; species Pseudomonas sp. 05N433. The sequence continues at coordinate 63,089 of NZ_JBFTML010000041.1, forward strand.
TCCGAGTCGAACCCATCGTCTTGTTGGCCGGACAGCGACAGGCGCAAGTCGCCGCTGTCCCAGCCCATACCCTGGCTGGCGTAGAAATCGTTGATGCCGCGTTGGCCTCGGGTGATTTTCAGCCGCGTGCCGTGGCTGTCGGCCGGTTTGCGGGTGATGATATTGACCACCGCCATCAGCGCGTTGGCGCCGTAGCTGACGGTGTTCGGGCCACGGAAAACCTCGATGCGCTCGATGTCTTCCATGGCCACCGGAATATCACTCCAGTCCACCGTGGCCAGGCCCGCGCGGTACACCGAGCGGCCGTCGATCAGCACTTGCATGCGCCGCGCTTCGCTGGCGTTGGTGCCGTGGTAGTTCACCGCTGCCTGGTTGCCGCTGATATTGCCGACCATCATCCCCGGCACCAGCCGCAGCAACTCGCTGATGTCCCGCGCACCGCTGGCGTTGATCAGTTCGCTGTCGATCACCGTCATGCTGCCCGGCACGGCCGCCGGCGACTGCTTCAGGCGCGTCGCGGTGAGCACTTGCGGCAACGGACCGTTGTCCAGGAACAGGTCGTCGGCCAGCAATGGCGAGCTGAACATCAGCGCCAGCACCAGTGGCGAGCGAGGAGAGGGAGAGCCAAAAGACACGGCACGGCCTTGATAGCGATTAATTGGCGCGCATGTTAACCGAGCGCAATGACTTTTCCAGTCACGTTGTGGGCATTTTCCTCGGTTTTCTTGGTCTTCTTCCTACAAGTGCCGGTAATTGATGTCGGGGCTGGCCGCGACTGGGCCGCTCCGTATAATGCGGGCATCGCCACTGGTATGGATTAACGGATTGCATATGACTGAACAGCGCCCAATTGCGGTCCTGGGAGGCGGAAGTTTTGGTACCGCCGTGGCTAATCTGCTGGCCGAGAACGGGCATCAGGTGCGGCTGTGGATGCGTGACCCCGAGCAGGCCGAGGCCATTCGGGTCAATCGCGAGAACCCGCGTTACCTCAAAGGCATCAAGATTCTTCCGGCGGTGGAGGCAGTCACAGACCTGCAAGCCACGCTGGAAGCCTGCGACCTGTGCTTCGTCGCGTTGCCCTCCAGCGCGCTGCGCTCGGTGCTGGCGCCTTACGCTCAGCTTTTGAGCGGCAAAATGCTGGTGAGCCTGACCAAAGGCATCGAAGCCCATACGTTCAAGCTGATGAGCCAGATTCTTGAAGACATCGCCCCGCAAGCGCGCATCGGCGTGCTGTCGGGACCGAACCTGGCCCGTGAAATCGCCGAGCACGCGCTGACCGCCACGGTGGTTGCCAGCGAAGACGAAGACCTTTGCCAGCAGGTCCAGGCCGCGCTGCATGGCCGGACCTTTCGCGTATACGCCAGCGCCGACCGCTTTGGCGTGGAGCTGGGCGGGGCGCTGAAAAACGTTTACGCCATCATCGCCGGCATGGCGGTGGCGTTGGGCATGGGCGAAAACACCAAGAGCATGCTGATTACCCGGGCACTGGCGGAAATGACCCGCTTCGCGGTCAGTCAGGGTGCCAACCCGATGACGTTCCTGGGGCTGGCGGGCGTCGGCGATTTGATCGTCACCTGCTCATCGCCGAAAAGCCGCAATTATCAGGTCGGGTTTGCCCTCGGCCAGGGCTTGAGCCTGGAGGACGCGGTGACGCGTCTGGGCGAAGTGGCCGAAGGCGTGAATACCCTCAAGGTGCTCAAGGCCAAGGCTCAGGAAGTAGGTGTATATATGCCGCTGGTCGCCGGATTGCACGCGATTCTGTTCGAAGGGCGCACGCTTGATCAGGTGATCGGGTTGTTGATGCGTGGCGAACCGAAAACCGACGTGGACTTTATTTCCCCCAGTGGTTTCTAAGCACTTAACCGATACGAGCAGGGAGCGAGACAGACATGAACGATCCGAAAGTAGAAGAAGGCAAGTACGAATCCATCCTGCTGCGGGTGCTGTGGATGATTGTCTACGTGCTGGTCTGGCAAGTGGCGCAATTGATCCTCGGCGCAGTGGTGCTGGTGCAGCTGATCTATCGTTTGATATATGGCGCACCGAGCGCCAGCCTGATGAATTTCGGCGACAGCCTGAGCCAGTTTCTGGCGCAGATCGGTCGTTTCGGCAGCTTTCACAGCGACCAGAAGCCCTGGCCGTTCGCCGACTGGCCAGCGCCGCGTACACCGGAAGGTGAAGCCCCGCACGTTGTGGCGCCGGCGCCGCATCCGGCCCGAGATGAGGAACCGAAACTATGAAACTCTGGGTATTGCGTCATGGTGAAGCCGAACCTCACGGTACCCGTCCGGACTCCGAGCGGGCCCTGACCGATAAGGGGCGCAAAGAGGTGAAGCGCATCGCGGCCAAATTGAAGGGCAAACACCTGACTGCCATTTATGCCAGCCCTTACCTGCGAGCGCAGGAGACCGCAATGCTGGTGCGTAAGGAGCTGGGTTTTGCACCGGAGATTCGCACCGTCGAATGGCTGACGCCCGACAATAATCCGCAAGCAGTGGCGGAGCAGTTGGTTTCCGTGGATCACGCACTGCTGGTCAGCCACAACCCGCTGGTCGGTAACCTGCTGGGCTATTTGCAGCATGGTCACGTGCAAGACCCGGAGCGGGTCGGCACCGCCGGACTGGCGGAGCTTGAGGGCGATGAACTGCTGGTCGGGGCGATGAAGCTCAACGGCATCAAAACCCCGTAACCGGCTCCCACTGGACCGGTGTCGTTGCTGATTTTTGTGTGAAATAGTCAACCAAGCACTTGCTTGGTTGACTACGCTTGCTCCAGACCAGAAATATGGGAGCAAGTCGCATGTCTGCTGCTTTTCGTTTGCCACTGGACGTCTTCTACGAGCGCGAAGCCCGTCATCCGCGCCAGCGCTTTCTGGTTCAGCCGACAGGGGGTGGCCAGGTCGAGACGCTGACCTGGGCCGACGTCGGTCATCAGGCGCGCTGTGCCGCCCACTGGCTGCGGGCTCGCGAATTGCCGCAAGGCAGCCACATCGCATTGATCTCGAAAAACTGTGCCCACTGGATCATCGCCGACCTGGCGATCTGGATGGCCGGGCATGTCTCGGTGCCGCTGTACCCCAATCTGACCGCCGAATCCGTTGCCCAGGTGCTTGATCATTCTGAAGCTGCACTGGCGTTCATCGGCAAGCTGGATGACTGGCCGGGCATGTCCGTCGGGATTAGGCCTGAGCTGCCGACCATCAGCCTGCCGCTGTGCCCGGTGGGCACTTTCAATTTCAGCTGGGCCGACCTGCAACGCAGCTCACCGATTCAGGACGACCCCAAACCCGCCGCCGATCAACTGGCGACCATCATTTACACCTCTGGCACCACGGGCCAGCCCAAAGGCGTGATGCACAGTTTCGGCACGCTGGGATTTGCCACCACCCATGGCACCCGGTTGTTTAGCCTGAATGAGTCGGATCGCCTGCTGTCCTACCTGCCGCTGTGCCATGTCGCCGAGCGGATGTTCGTCGAGCTGGCAGCGATCTACACCGGGCAAACGGTGTTTTTCGCCGAGAGCCTCGACACCTTCCTCACCGATTTGCAGCGTGCCCGACCGACCGCGCTGTTCGGCGTGCCACGCATCTGGACCAAATTCCAGATGGGCGTGTACGGCAAGATCCCGGCAAAACGCCTCGACTTCCTGCTCGGCCTGCCTTTCATCGGCAAACGGGTAGGGCACAAAGTCCTCGCCGGGCTGGGGCTGGACGCTTTGCGCATCGCCTTGTCCGGCGCGGCGCCAGTGCCGCAGACCTTGTTGAACTGGTATCGAAAACTGGGGCTGGACGTGCTGGAGGTGTACGGCATGACCGAAAGTTGCGGTTACTCCCACATCGGCCTGCCCGGCCAAAACAACCCCGGCTGGATCGGCAAGCCATGCCCGGAAGTCGAAGTACGGGTTGAGCCATCAGGTGAAGTGCTGGTGCGCAGCGGCGCGACCATGCTCGGCTATTTCAAGGAGCCTTTGAAAACCGCCGAATCCCTCACCGAGGACGGCTTCCTGCGCACCGGTGACAAGGGCGAGGAAGACGCCGAGGGCAACCTGCGCCTGACCGGGCGCCTGAAGGAAATCTTCAAGACCAGCAAAGGCAAATACGTGGCCCCGGCGCCGATCGAGAATCGTCTGGCGGTGCATTCGCGGATCGAACAAGTGTGCGTGGTCGGCGATGGCTTGAGCGCGCCACTGGGATTGTGCGTGTTGTCGGCGGTCGGTCAGCAGGACGCCAGCGGGACGGCGAGGGCGGGTTTGCATTCAAGCCTGGAACAACTGCTGGAGGAGGTCAACGGCGTCCTCGACCGGCATAAACGCTTGCATCGGCTGGTGGTGGTCAAGGACAGTTGGGCGGTGGAAAACGGCTTCCTGACACCGACCCTGAAGATCAAGCGCAACATGATCGAAGCGGTTTACGGTGCGCGCTTCGAAGAATGGAGCGCGCGCAGCGAGGCGGTGCTGTGGCAGGATTGAGTCACGAACAACACCAACAAAGGAACGCAACGATGACTCTGTGGCGCACCACTCCCAACATCGAGCAGTTGAACGCTATCCAGAAAAACACCATCGGCGAAGTGCTGGATATTCGCTTTGAAGCCTTCGATGACGAGTCCCTGACCGCGAGCATGGTCATCGACCACCGTACGCACCAGCCTTATGGCTTGCTGCACGGCGGCGCTTCGGTGGTGCTGGCCGAAACCGTTGGCTCGATGGCCAGTTTCCTGTGCATCGACGCCAGCAAGTTTTATTGCGTGGGCCTGGAAATCAACGCCAACCATTTGCGCGGTCTGCGCAGCGGGCGGGTGACGGCGGTGGCCAAGGCGATTCACATCGGGCGCACCACCCATGTCTGGGATATTCGCTTGACCAGTGATGAGGGCAAGGCCAGTTGTGTGTCGCGCCTGACCATGGCGGTGGTGCCGTTGGGGGAGAAACCGCCGGCGCGTTGAAGCTGCAAGATCAAAAGATCGTGCCCCGAAGGCTGCGATCTTTTGATCTTAGCGACATCTCCTACCACCATTCCTGGCAGTTATGGTCATTGCTGTAGGACACGGTCTTACGGACAATCAACGTCTGTTTTTCGCACATGGATCTGCCGGTATGTCGCAACAGATATTTTTCGCCCACGCCAATGGCTTTCCTTCGGGGACCTACAGCAAGTTGTTCGCGGCGCTGGCGCCCGAGTACCAGGTGGCGCATCTGGAGCAGCACGCCCATGACCCGCGTTTTCCGGCGGACGACAACTGGAGCAATCTGGTGGATGAGCTGATTCATCACCTCCAGCAGCAGCCGGAGCCGGTCTGGGGCGTCGGCCACTCTTTCGGCGGCGTGCTGCACCTTCACGCCGCGTTGCGTTGCCCTGAGTTGTATCGCGGCGTGGTCATGCTCGATTCACCGGTGCTGACCCGCACCGATCAATGGGTGATCCGTGCCGCCAAACGCTTCGGTTTCATCGATCGCCTGACCCCGGCCGGTCGCACGTTGGGACGACGGGAAGAGTTCGCCGATCTGGAAGCGGCCCGCCTGTATTTCGCCGGTAAAACCCTGTTTCGTGGCTTCGACCCGGAATGCTTCGAAGCCTATCTTCAACATGGTTTGCAAAAGGTCGGCGACAAGCTGCGCCTGCGTTTCGACCCGGCCACGGAAATCAGCATCTACCGCGGCGTACCGCACACCAGCCCTGGCCGCGCGCGACAGTTGAAAGTGCCGCTGGCAGTAGTTCGCGGGCACAAGAGCCGCGTGGTGATGCGTCATCACGCCCGATCCGTCGGGCGCATGCCGCTGGGCGAGTCCTTGACCCTGCCCGGTGGCCACATGTTTCCCCTCGAACGTCCACAAGACACGGCCACGCTGCTGAAGAGCCTGTTCAGTCGCTGGGACAGTCGCCGCCAACAGGATTGCGCATGAGCAGCGTTGTTGAAGAAGTTCGCCTGAGCCTGCCGCATATCGAGTTGGCGGCGCACCTGTTCGGTCCCGAGGACGGTTTGCCGGTGATTGCCTTGCATGGCTGGCTGGACAACGCCAACAGCTTTGCCCGGTTGGCGCCGAAGCTCAAAGGCTTGCGCATCATCGCGCTGGACATGGCCGGGCACGGTCACTCGGGGCATCGGCCGAACGGCGCCGGTTACGCGCTGTGGGACTATGCCCACGACGTGCTGCAAGTGGCCGAGCAGTTGGGATGGAAACGTTTTGCGCTGCTGGGGCATTCCCTGGGGGCGATCGTCTCGCTGGTGCTGGCCGGGGCGTTGCCGGAGCGGGTGACTCACCTGGCGTTGATCGACGGCATCATTCCTCCTACAGACAAAGGCGAAAACGCCGCCGAACGCATGGGCATGGCCCTGCAGGCGCAGCTGGATCTGCGGGAAAAACGCAAACCGGTCTACAACACCCTCGACCGGGCCATCGAAGCGCGCATGAAAGGCTTGGTGGCGGTCAGTCGCGAAGCCGCCGAACTGCTGGCCCAGCGCGGCTTGATGCCGGTGCCGGGCGGTTATACCTGGCGCACCGACAACCGCCTGACGCTACCGTCGCCGCTGCGTCTGACCACTGAGCAGGCGATGGCTTTCGTCCAGCGCGTCAGTTGTCCTGCACACCTGGTGGTCGCGGCTGACGGCATGCTCGCCAAACATCCCGAGTTGCTGGAACGTCTACCCTTTAGCCATGAACAGTTGCCTGGCGGCCATCACTTGCACCTCAATGACGAACCCGGTGCCGGTCTTGTCGCAGACTGTTTCAATCGGTTCTTCGCCGTTCCTTGACTTGCGTCGGGCAACTGTCGAGGCTGGGCGGGTTGAAATGGGAGACAACCATGATAGATCTGTACACCGCAGCGACCCCGAATGGCCACAAGGTCTCTATCGTGCTCGAGGAACTCGGCCTGCCCTACACGGTGCATGCCTTGAGTTTCGACAAAAAGGAACAGAAGTCCGAGGAGTTCCTCAAGATCAACCCCAATGGCCGGATTCCGGCGATTGTCGACCGCGCCAATGGCGATTTCGCCGTGTTCGAGTCCGGCGCGATTCTGATTTACCTCGCCGAGATGACCGGCAAACTGCTGCCCCAGGATCCGAAAGGGCGCTCGGTGGTGTTGCAGTGGCTGATGTTCCAGATGGGCGGCATCGGCCCGATGCAGGGCCAGGCCAACGTATTTTTCCGCTACTTCCCGGAAAAGCTCCAGGGCGCCATCGATCGCTATCAACATGAAACCCGACGCTTGTATGAAGTGCTAGACACGCGTCTGCAAACCGTGGAATTCCTGGCGGGCGAGTACAGCATCGCCGATATCGCGACCTTTCCGTGGGTCCGTGGCCATGACTGGTCCGGTGTCTCGGTGGACGGCTTGCCTGCCTTGCAACGCTGGCTGGCCGCCATGGAAGCACGCCCTGCGGTGCAGCGTGGTTTGCGGGTGCCGGAGCGCATCGATGATGCCAGTGTCATCAAGGGTGCCCAGGCCATGTTGATCCGATGAACCTATCCATGCGTTCACTCACTCTGCTGGCGCTGTGCAGTTTCAGTCCCTGGTTATTGGCCGCTGACATTCCTGGCAGTCAGGACCTGCCTATCGTRCCGCGCATAACCGATGCGCAGATCGTCGACTATCGCCCGACGGTAGAACTCGAGCGGATTTACCCGCTGGGTTCGATCCGCAAGATCAGCGGCCAATTGCGTTTCGACGGCCAGGTCACCGCTCGCGGTCAAACCACCTCGGTCACCTACGAATTGCCACCGGAGCATTCCTCCACCGATGCCTTCACCGCCGCCCGCGAAGCCTTGCAAAAGCAGGGCGCCGAGCTGTTGTTCTGGTGTCAGGCCCGGGATTGTGGGGAAAGCAGCCTGTGGGCCAATGAAGTCTTCGGTAACGCCAAGCTCTATGGCGCCGATAATCAGCAGGCTTATTTGCTGCTGCGTCTGGCGGCCCCCCAAGAAAACACCCTGGTGGCGCTTTACAGCATCACTCGCGGTAATCGCAGGGCTTATCTGCACGTCGAACAGTTCGATGCCTCGGCGCCGTTGGGTGATTTGCTGCCGACGTCCGCGACGTTGCTGCGCCAGCTCAAAAGCACCGGGAAACTCGATTTCCCCAAACTCGACGGCGACCCTGACGACACCTGGCTGCGTTTGATTTCCCGAGGTCTGAACCTGGACACCACACTGCGAGTCAGCGTTTCCGGGCCCAGTGCCGAAGCCTGGCGCCAGGCGTTGATCGGCCAGGGCGTGCGCACGGCGCGGATGGAAACCGGCAGCGTCGAAGGCTCTGGCCTGCACTTCGAACTGTTGCGATAAGCTTCATTTGGCGAATGCGTTCTGCGCATTCGCCAATTCTTTGCGGACTGACTTTTTTCGGGATCTTACATGGTCAATAACGATCGGCTGTTGGTGCAGATCCTGCTGCTGGTGCTGTTTGGCGCGAGTTTATGGGTAATGGCGCCGTTCTGGTCGGCGCTGTTCTGGGGGGCGGTGCTGGCGTTTGCCAGTTGGCCGTTGATGCGTCTGTTGACCCGTTGGCTCAATGGTCGTGAATCCCTGGCGGCGCTGTTACTGACGCTTGGCTGGATGCTGCTGGTGGCGGTGCCGCTGGTGTGGCTGGGGTTCAACCTGGCGGATCACGTGCGCGATGCCACGGCGTTCATCAAGGATGTGCAGGTCGATGGTCTGCCTGAAGCGCCGGCCTGGGTTGGCGGTATTCCTTTGGTCGGCGAGCGGCTGGTGGGGATCTGGAACAGCATCGATCAGCAAGGTGCGGCGATGATGCTGGCGATCAAGCCCTATCTGGGTCAGGTTGGTAACTGGTTGCTGGCACGCAGTGCGCAGATTGGCGGCGGGATCCTCGAGTTGACGCTGAGTATCGTGTTTGTGTTCTTTTTCTACCGGGACGGGCCGCGTTTGGCGGTGTTTGTCCATGGGTTGCTGGAGCGGCTGATTGGCGACCGCGCCGGGTATTACATCGAACTGGTGGCGGGCACCGTGCAACGGGTGGTCAACGGGGTGATCGGCACAGCGGCGGCGCAGGCGGTGCTGGCGTTGATCGGCTTCCTGATTGCCGGCGTGCCTGGGGCGCTGGTGCTGGGGATCGTGACGTTCTTGCTGAGCCTGATTCCGATGGGGCCGCCGTTGGTGTGGATTCCGGCCACGGCGTGGCTGGCCTGGAAGGRTGAGTACGGAATGGCGGTGTTCCTCGGGATCTGGGGCACGTTCATTATCAGCGGGGTCGACAACGTGCTTAAGCCGTACCTGATCAGCCGGGGCGGGAATTTGCCGTTGGTGATTGTGCTGCTCGGGGTGTTTGGCGGGTTGATTGCGTTCGGGTTTATCGGCCTGTTCATCGGCCCGACGTTGTTGGCAGTGGCTTACAGCCTGTTGACCGATTGGAGCAAGAGCCAGGCTCGGGTTGAAGATCGCCGGCCCTAAGTTTTTTGTTGGGTCTTAGGGCCGCGAAGTTTTTTGACTCAGGTCGCCACGTTCAGGTGTTTGCCTACGGTCGCCACGTTGTCGAGCGAATACTGCTTGCTCAGGTTGGCGATCATTTTGTTCAGGGCTTCGGTCACGTTGAACTGATGGGTGGAGCTGTCGGAGTTCTGCTCGCGGCCGGCTTGCAGGACGGCTTTCAGTTCATCGTTGCTGACGCCACCGCTGCTGTCGCTATCGAGTACTTTGAGCAACGCGGCGCTGGTGTCGGTGGCGGTCGATGAAGTGCTGTCGCTCGCCTGCAACGCGCTGCTCAGTTCCGTGGCCGTGACACTGCCATCGCTGTCGGTATCGAGTTGGCTGAACAGCTCTTCGCTGGACATCTGCTGAGGTGGCGGTGGCGGCGGGGTCAGGCTGGCGGCGAGTTCGTCCTGGCTGACGGTGCCGTCTTCATTCTTGTCCAGGGCCGAGAAGATTTTCGAGCTGTCGGCCGTGCTGCCGGCACTGGTCAGGCCATTGCTCAGCTCATCGCTGTTGATGGCGCCGTCGCCGTCTTTGTCCAAAGCGCTGATCAGCGCATCGGCCAGCTCGGTGTTCGGTGCCTGATCGTGCGGCGGTGGCGTCGGAGGGGCCATCGCGGCCATCTCTTCGCTGCTCAGGCTGCCGCTTTTGTCGCTGTCCAGATCGCTGAAGTTCTTGCTCAGGCTGACCAGCAGACCATCGTCGTTTTTCTGCGACAGGGCGCTCTTGAGCTCATCCTGATCCACCGCACCGTCGCTGTTGTTGTCGAGTTTGGCGAGCAGTTCTTTCTGGAATTGCTGGCTACGGGCGCTGTTGGTGGCGGTACTGCTGGTGCTGGTATAGCTCGTGTAGCTGCTGACACTACCGATCATTGTGCTCACTCCTTGGAATGGGAAACCGGTGGGTGCACCGGCTTATGCAGCCTCAAGGGGCAAGTTGTCGTGGGTATGTGGGATTTGTACCGATGGGTACACACAACTTATCCAGTCAGACCCGGATCCTGTGGATGCGGGCTTAGACGCGGGGCAGGTGGATGACGGCGGTCAGACCATCGCCGGGCGTTTCTTCCAGGCTCAACTGCCCGCCCAAACGCTCCGCGGCTTCCCGGGCGATGGTCATGCCCAGGCCGACGCCGCCGGAGTTGCGATTACGCGAACCTTCCAGGCGAAAGAACGGTTCAAACACCGCTTCACGTTTTTCCGCCGCGATACCCGGGCCATGGTCAATGACCCGGATTACCAGTTGTTCGCGACTGTCCTCAAGCGTGATCAGCGCGTCCCCGGCATAACGCAAGGCGTTGTCCAGCAGGTTGTTGATGCACGAGCGCAAAGCCATCGGTTGAACCTGCAGCGGGGCACAATGGCCGCGGGCCTGGACGTCGGCGCCCTGGTCCTGGGCGTTTTCACTCAGGGACTCCACCAGCGCTTGCACGTCCATCCATTGTGGCGCCTCGCTGGTGCGCTGCTCGTGCAGGTAGGTGAGGGTGGAATCGAGCATGCCGATCATGTCGTCCAGGTCCTGACGCATCTGGCCTTGCAGCTTCTCATCGTCGATCTGTTCCAGCCGCAGCTTGAGTCGCGACAGCGGTGTGCGCAGGTCATGGGACACCGCGCCGAGCATGCGCGAACGTTGCTGCATTTGTTCAAGAATGCGTTTCTGCATCAGGTTGAAAGTGTGCGCCGCTTGCCGCGCCTCCCGTGGGCCGGACTCATCCAGCGGCGGACTGTCGAGATTTTCACTCAGGCGCTCGGCGGCGTCGCTCAGGCGCTGAATCGGGCGGGTCAATAGCTTGGCGCCGTACCAGGCGGCGATGATCAGCGAGACAAACTGAAAGGTCAGTGGCACCAGCGGCCCGCCGAACCATGGCCGCGGTGGTCGATTGCCGAAACGCGGGTCCATTGGTGGGGGAGGGCCGTCGAAGCGCTCGGAAAAACCCGGTGGCGGTGGGGGAGGCGGGGGCGGCCCGTAATGTTTGAACCATAAAAAAGCTAACAAGTGCGCCAGTACGATCGCCACCAACAGCACGCCGAACAGGCGGCCGAACAGCGTATCGAAGCGCGCACGCATCAGCTGATGTCTCGTGCGTCGAACAGATAACCCTCACCGCGAACGGTCTTGATCAACTGCGGGGCTTTCGGGTCGTCGCCCAGTTTCTGGCGCAGGCGCGACACCAACAGATCGATGCTGCGATCAAACGCTTCGATCGAGCGACCGCGCGCCGCGTCCAGCAGTTGTTCGCGGCTGAGCACCCGGCGCGGCCGTTCGATGAACACCCAAAGCAAACGGAATTCGGCGTTGGACAGCGGCACCACCAGGCCATCGGCGGCGATCAACTGGCGCAACACGCTGTTCAATCGCCAGTTGTCGAAGCGAATATTCGCACGCTGTTCAGTACGGTCGTCGCGCACCCGACGCAGAATGGTCTGAATCCGCGCAACCAGTTCCCGCGGCTCGAACGGCTTGGCCATGTAGTCGTCGGCGCCCAGCTCCAGGCCGATGATCCGGTCGGTGGGTTCGCAGCGGGCGGTGAGCATCAGAATCGGGATGTCCGATTCGGCGCGCAGCCAGCGGCACAGCGACAAACCATCTTCACCCGGCAGCATCAGATCGAGCACCACCACATCGAAATGCTCGGCTTGCAGCGCCTGACGCATGGCGGCGCCATCAGAGACGCCGCTGGCGTGGATATTGAAACGGGCCAGGTAGTCGATCATCAGTTCGCGGATCGGAACGTCATCGTCGACGATCAGGGCGCGAATGCTCCAGCGTTTGTCATCGGCCGGCGCTTTTTGATCGTCGTTCAGAGGTGCTGGGGAATTGTGCATGCGTGCGTTCATCTGCCAGGTAGGCTGCCAACCACAAAGATAGGCTGCGAGGTTGTGGCTTCAGCATAGGCGTCCGGCCGTGAGGCGGGAAGTGCTGTAGGGCTTGTTGCGGCTGACGAGGGTAGCGTTGAAGGGTGTTGTGGGCGTGTCGTGTGTGTATCGGGGTCGACACAATTGCCGCAGCAGCTAGTCTTGCCTGAGCCGCGACGACGAATTACCGATCATCGGGTCCCGCAGCGGCGCTGGTTCCGCTACAATGCGCGCCGATTTCGACTTGCCTGAGAGCCCACTCATGTCCGCCTGCCAGACGCCTATCATCGTCGCCCTGGATTTCCCCACCCGTGACGCCGCACTGAAGCTGGCCGATCAACTGGACCCGAAACTGTGCCGGGTCAAAGTCGGTAAAGAACTGTTTACCAGTTGCGCTTCGGAAATCGTCGGCACCTTGCGCGACAAGGGTTTCGAAGTGTTCCTGGACCTCAAGTTCCACGACATTCCGAATACCACCGCCATGGCCGTCAAGGCGGCTGCGGAAATGGGCGTATGGATGGTCAATGTGCACTGCTCCGGCGGCCTGCGCATGATGGCCGCCTGCCGCGAAGTGCTCGATCAGCGCAGCGGCCCGAAACCGCTGTTGATCGGCGTGACCGTGCTGACCAGCATGGAGCGTGAGGATCTGGCGGGTATTGGCCTGGACATCGAGCCGCAGGAGCAGGTGCTGCGCCTGGCCGCGCTGGCGGAAAAGGCCGGGATGGACGGTCTGGTCTGCTCGGCCCAGGAAGCCCAGGCCTTGAAAGCCGCCCACCCGTCGTTGCAACTGGTGACGCCGGGGATTCGTCCGGCGGGCAGTGCCCTGGACGATCAGCGCCGCATCCTGACGCCGCGTCAGGCGCTGGATGCCGGTTCCGATTACCTGGTGATCGGCCGTCCGATCAGCCAGGCGGCGGATCCGGCCAAGGCGTTGGCGGCGGTCGTCGCAGAAATCGCTTAAGCGGCGATTCGCGGGCAAGCCTCGCTCCTGTAGGAGCGAGCGGTGCGGCGATCCGACTTGCCCGCGAAGCTTTTATACCTTCAACACCAACTTCCCGAAATTCTCGCCGCTGAACAACTTCATCAGCGTCTCCGGGAATGTTTCCAGTCCCTCGACGATGTCTTCCTTGCTCTTGAGCTGCCCCTTGGCCATCCAGCCGGCCATTTCCTGCCCGGCAGCGGCGAACTGTGCGGCGTAATCCATCACCACGAAGCCTTCCATCCGCGCGCGGTTGACCAGCAAGGCCAGGTAGTTGGCCGGGCCTTTGACCGCTTCCTTGTTGTTGTACTGGCTGATGGCACCGCAAATCACCACCCGTGCCTTCATGTTCAGGCGGCTCAGCACGGCGTCGAGAATATCGCCGCCGACGTTATCGAAATACACGTCGACGCCTTTCGGGCATTCACGCTTGAGGCCGGCGATCACGTCTTCGTTCTTGTAATCGATGGCACCGTCAAAACCCAGCTCATCGATCAGGAACTTGCACTTGTCCGCGCCGCCGGCGATGCCGACCACCCGGCAACCTTTGATCTTGGCGATTTGCCCGGCGATGCTGCCCACCGCACCGGCCGCGCCCGACAACACCACGGTGTCGCCGGCTTTCGGCGCGCCGACATCGAGCAGGGCGAAGTAGGCGGTCATTCCGGTCATGCCCAGCGCGGATAAATAACGCGGCAGCGGCGCTAGTTTCGGATCGACCTTGTAGAAACCTCGCGGCTCGCCAAGGAAGTAATCCTGCACACCCAAGGCGCCGTTGACGTAGTCCCCGACAGCAAAGCCCGGATTGTTCGAGGCGATGACCTTGCCTACGCCCAGTGCGCGCATGACTTCGCCAATGCCGACCGGAGGGATGTAGGACTTGCCCTCGTTCATCCAGCCACGCATGGCCGGGTCCAGGGACAGGTATTCGTTCTTGACCAGGATCTGACCTGCCGCAGGCTCACCGACTGGTACTTCTTGATAGGTGAACGTCTCGCGGGTAGCTGGCCCCACGGGACGTTTGGCGAGCAGGAACTGGCGATTGGTCTGGGTAGTCATGACAGGCACTCAAGATGAATGAAGCCTTGTTGATAGACCTTCATGGACGATGCTGCAAGGTTGGCTGACACGGCGAATGCACATCGATCCAGTGCAGTGATAGTCAGGGCGGCAGTTCCATCACTGCCACTCATGGGCGCCCAACCGGCCTTCTGATAGTGCTGCCGTGTCACAAGGCGCTGTGGCTAACTGAAAACACGTGACTCCCCACATTCTTCTCTTCGAGGACATAACAATGAGCATGACGTTTTCCGGCCAGGTCGCCGTTGTGACGGGCGCGGCCAATGGGATTGGCCGCGCAACCGCTTTGGCGTTCGCCGCCGAAGGGTTGAAAGTGGTGGTGGCCGATCTGGACGTGGCCGGTGGTGAAGGCACTGTGGCGCTGATTCGCGCTGCCGGCGGTGACGCGACCTTCGTGCGCTGCAATGTCACTGTGGAAAGCGATGTAAAAAATCTGATGGACGAGGTCGTGAATGCCTACGGCCGTCTCGACTATGCCTTCAACAATGCCGGTATCGAAATCGAGAAAGGCAAACTGGCCGAGGGCACGCTCGATGAGTTCGACGCGATCATGGGCGTCAACGTCAAAGGCGTCTGGCTGTGCATGAAGTACCAGTTGCCATTGCTGCTGGCCCAGGGCGGCGGCGCGATCGTCAATACCGCTTCGGTCGCCGGCCTGGGGGCTGCGCCGAAGATGAGCATCTACGCTGCCTCCAAACATGCGGTGATCGGCCTGACCAAATCGGCGGCCATCGAATACGCCAAGAAAAAGATTCGCGTGAATGCGGTGTGCCCGGCGGTGATCGACACCGACATGTTCCGTCGGGCCTATGAAGCGGACCCGAAGAAGGGCGAGTTCGCCAATGCCATGCACCCGGTCGGACGTATCGGCAAGGTCGAGGAGATTGCCAGCGCGGTGCTGTACCTGTGCAGCGACGGCGCGGCGTTCACCACCGGTCATTCGCTGGCGGTGGATGGTGGGGTTACGGCGTTTTAATCAGGCGTTTCGATATACCTGCTTTTGTGGCGAGGGAGCTTGCTCACGCTGGGCTGCGTAGCGGCCCCAAAAATCTGACAACCATTGCCGGTTTTTGTGAGTGCTACGCACTCAAGCGGGAGCAAGCTCCCTCGCCACAGGTTTCTCAGCATTACGCACACTGCCATCGGTTCCGTGAAAACACCGGGCATTGTGTTTCAAATGGTTAGAACCGACGGTTTTGGCGGTTTTGTCGCACATCTTGTCGAGCGCTCCTGTGATTAACTGTTTTCCGCAAAACAGACAGGAGTTTGCTTGCTCATGGAGTTGAGAATCGATCGACAGGCATTGGTGCCGGTCGTGCAGCAAATCGTCGACGCGATGGCCGACTGGCTTCATCGTGGCGAGGTGTCGCCGGGGACACGTTTGCCTTCCGTGCGGCAAATCGCGCGGATCAATCTGCTCAGCCAACCCAGTGTTGTCGAGGCCTGTGAACGGTTAGTGGCCCAAGGTGTGCTGGCCACGCGTAGCGGGGCGGGTTTCTTTGTCGCGGCAACGGCGCTTGCCGCTCACGGGCAACGGGATTTTTCCTGGTTCGAGGGGGTTGAGCAGCAGAGTGGCGTCGCGGGCGAACTGAAGCTGGGTTGCGGCGGATTACCCGAAAGCTGGCGCGAGACTGACGACCTGAGCTATGCCATACGCCAGGTCAGCCGCACCGATATGGCCGGTTTGTTCAACTACAGCACACCGCTGGGCCTGCTTGCCCTGCGCCAACAGATCCTCAAACGACTGAAGCAGCTGGATATCGCGGTGGATGAAAGTCGAATCCTCACCACGGCGGGTGCCAGTCATGGGCTCGACCTGATCGTGCGCACGTTGTTCAAACCGGGCGATTGCGTGGTGGTGGAGAACCCCGGTTATTCGATGCTGTTCGATTTGCTCAGGCTGCACGGGGTCAGCATGATCGAAGTCCCACGAACGCCTCACGGACCCGACACCGAAGCACTCCAGGCACTGTTGCTGAAATACAAACCCCGTGGCTTGTTCATCAACAGTTTTTATCACAACCCCACCGGCAGCAGTTTGACCCTGGGCGTGGCTCGGCAGGTTATGCAGCTGGCCAGAAAGCATGGCGTACTGGTGATCGAAGACGACGTCTATGCGGATTTGTACCGCGGTCCCGGGACGCGTCTTGCGGCACTGGGTATCGATGACAACGTGATCTACGTCGGCAGCTACTCCAAAACCCTCAGCAGTTCGTTGCGGGTCGGCTTTGTCGTGGCGGGTGCCGACGTCATTGCGCGACTGGCCGAGGTCAAGATGATCAGCAGCATGGGTGCTTCACGGTTTTGCGAATCGGTGCTGGCTTCTTTCCCACCGGCGAGGCTCATGACTGGCAGCGCATCAACGTTGCCTATGCCTGTGATCCTCGTGCTCGGGCATTTTTTCAGGCTACCGCCAGGGTCTGTTGACGTTTGGTGGCGAGCCGCGTTGCGATGCCAACGTGCGCGAGGCAAGGCGCGGGATGCCGCCAATGGTTGTTCCCTTGGCAAATCCCGCAACGCAGCCTCGCGCACGTTGGCGCGCAACCCGAAGGGACGGAGCCAACGTTGCGCAGGGCTGCGTTGCTCGGAACTTATTTGGAACAACCAAACCACGTTCCTCGCGCCTTGCCCTGCGCAACGTTGGCATCCGTCGCGGTCGTCACCAAACGTCAACAGACCCTGAGGATCGACCTAAAGCATTCTGAAAACGACGCGGGCGTAGCTTTTTGCCATTATTCCGACGTCAGAGACTTGTGTTGGCACAAGCCCGTTGCGAATCTGCATCAACAGATAATGGCAGGGGACTAAGCGCAATGATTTCGGCCGTGCAAGGACGTTTTGCCAACCTCGGTATGGCGAAAAAACTGGGTGTCGGGTTTGTACTGGTGCTGCTGTTGACAGCCCTGGTGGCGGCCATTGGCGTATGGTCCCTGCAAACCATCAGTCATCGCTTCGACGGGCTCAAGCAGATGTCGTCGCTCAACAGCCGTTTGCTCAAGGTGCGTCTGCTTGAGCAGGACTACGTCTTGCGCGGCGACCCGAAAACCGTGGAAGCCTTGCACGCGGGGGTGGACGCGTTGATCGCGCTGGCGACCGAGCTCAAGGCTCAGTCCGCAGCCAACGTGCCGGTCATGAATGACGTCGAACAGTCTCTGGGGGCTTATCGCAAGGCCTTTGACGAGTTCGTCTCGCTGAGTCAGGCCAAGGACCTGGCGCTGGAAATGGCCAGTTGGTCGGTGTCCAGTGTGGCCAATAACCTGGATGTGCTGCAGTCCGGGCTTAGCGATGATGGCGCCTATGCCTTGAAGGAGTCCGAGGGCAAGGACGGTGCGCAATTCATCGAGCAGGCGAATCAGGTCAGCCAGGTCTCGCGACTGATGTTGCAGGCCATGAACGAAGCGCACGTACGCCTGGATCAGAGCCGCAAGGGCGACGACAGTGCCGGGCAGGGCAAGATCGAGCAAGCCGACCAGGCGCTGGCCCAGGCCGAACAGTTGAAAGCTACCGTAAAGGATGAGGGTTACCAGACGGTCCTCAATGAAGTGTCGGGTCATATCGGCAGTTTCACTGAAAAACTCGCCGAGTACACCGGCCTGTTGGCGCAGGAAAAGACCGTCTCCGAGCAACTCCACCAGCGCGCCGCGCAAGTGGTGGAGCGGGTGGATCAGGCCTACGTTGCCGAAGACCGGTCGATGCAGGCAGAGCTGAAAAAGAACTCGCTGTTGATCATCGGCTCCTCGGCACTGGCCTTGCTGGTCGGGCTGATTGCCGCGTGGGTGATTACCCGATTGATCGTCGCACCGTTGCGCAGTGTGATCCGTGTCGCCCAGCAGATCGCCGCGGGCGATTTGAGCGCGACGATTGAGGTGACCCGCCGTGACGAGATCGGCCAGTTGATGCAAGCCATGCAGCAAATGGGCGCTGGGCTCAGCTGCATTGTCAGTGGTTTGCAGGCCGGTATCGAACAGCTGGCAAGCTCTGCGCAATCGCTGTCGGCGGTGACCGAGCAGACCAACCTTGAAGTCAGCAGCCAGAAAGAAGAAACCGAGCAGGTCGCCACTGCGATGAACCAGATGACCGCCACGGTGCACGATGTGGCACGTAACGCGGAGGAGGCCGCCCAGGCGGCGCAGACTGCCGATGGCAAGGTCGAAAGCGGTCAGCAGGTGGTGCGTCAGAGCATGGCGCGAATTGAGCAACTGGCGGACTCGGCCACCTCGGCCAGCTCCAGCATCGAAAGCCTCAGTGCAGAAATCCAGAACATCGGCACGGTGCTCAGCGTGATCAAAAGCGTTGCCGAGCAGACCAACCTGTTGGCGCTCAATGCGGCCATCGAGGCGGCGCGGGCCGGCGAGCAGGGCAGGGGATTTGCGGTGGTGGCCGATGAGGTCCGGGCGCTGGCCAGGCGAACCCAGCAATCGACCGAGGAAATCGAACGCCTGGTTAGTGCCTTGCGCTCGGCGGCGCAATCGTCGGTGCAGCAGATTCAGAGCAGTGGCGAGTTGGTGAAACTGGCGGTGAGCGATGCGTTGCAGACCGAAAGTGCATTGGGGAGTATTGCGGCGGCGGTGTCGCTGATTCAGCAGATGAACCAGCAGATAGCAGCGGCTGCGGAGGAGCAGAGCTCGGTGGCCGAGGAGATCAATCGCAGTGTCACGAGCATTCGCGCCAGTGCGGATCAGTCTTCATTGGCGATGCAGGGCAATGCGGCGTCGAGTATTGAACTGGCGCAGTTGGGGAGTGAGTTGAGGGGGATGGTGGGGCATTTCAAGCTGTAGCAGCTGCCGAAGGCTCGGGCTGTGTCCGGATGATCTATTGACTCTGGCGGGCATCAATCCCAACGCAAAAAAAAAGCCACCTGACCCGGTGGCTTTTCAGCATTTGCATGATCAGTCGTAGATCACTTTCTTCTTCCAGTCGGCGTCAGCCTCGACGTCTTTGAGCCCTTCAGTCAGTTGGTTCACTTCGCCTTCAACCGGGGCGATCTTGTCCATGACCTGGTCGTTGGCGCGGGCCAGGAGTTTTTCCAGGTACTCGAGTTGTTCGCTGTAGACCTGGGGCTCCGGCTGTTTGCGCAGGTATTGCACGCCGCGTTCGAAGGCCAGTCGGGCCTGGCCTGGCTGGTTTTGTTGCAGGGCATGCTGGCCGAGGTTGTTGAAGAACTCGATGTGCAGCAGGACCAGGATGTGGCGGACCTCGCGGATCCAGTGCTTGGCTTCGTTGGTCGGCAGGTAGCCGTCCTGTGCGGCACGGGTGATCTGGCCATGCAGGGCTTCGAGCAGGAAGCGCACGTCTTTGGCCTTGGCTTCGGTCTGGATCGGTGCCGGCGGGTTGTTGACCGGGATCGATTCGCCCTGAGCGACCAAGGCACTGAGCTCGGTAATCCGTGGCTTTAGCGTGGGGCTGGTTTTTTCCAGGTTGAGCAGGCGCTGGCAGACGTTCAGTTCCAGACGGGTCAATAGCAACTTGAGCGCGGGTGTCATGAACTGACCGGGAAAGGTCTCGGTGATTTCGCCGCAGCGACGCAGGCGGTCGTTGAGTTCAACCTTGGTGCGGGCTTTTTCCAGCTTATTGTTTTCCACCACATGGTTCATGTAGCCAATGGCGATCAATAGTGCGATCCCGGCTACGACTAGCAGGGTGATCATGAGTGGTGTCACCGGTAAGACCTCTTTATGGGGTTCGCGTTCGAGTCGAGTGTAGTTGGCTTGGCATATGGGCGCATAGGGTTGCTCGACGAGTGAATCGGCTATAGCTCTTCTTATATCGGCCGCAATGCCGCTTCTATAAGTAAATAGCGTGCGAGGTGCACATTGCCATCATCTCGGCATGGACTATAGCGTCTTGATGGATGCCAGAATATAGGCGCCAAAGGTCAGGCGACACAAAAGCCTGAATCGCTGCCAAAAGCAGGGCGAAGTCATTGATTTAAATAAATTTATATCTGGGGGTTGACGACCCCTCAATCCATCCATAGAATGCGCGCCACTTACAGCGTAAAGCACACAGCGAAACGCGGTAGGGAGTGAATGTTGTACGTGTGTCCCCTTCGTCTAGTGGCCTAGGACACCGCCCTTTCACGGCGGTAACAGGGGTTCGAGTCCCCTAGGGGACGCCA